>CADBOC010000124.1 GCA_902796175.1 Oscillospiraceae bacterium
CAGAAGATTGATCGTACCGAAGACGTTCACGGTAAACATCTTTTCCATATTATCCCGGCTGATCATGCCGATCAGCTCGTTGAATTCAACGCCCGCGTTGTTCACAAGGCCGTCGATCCTGCCCGCCTCCTTCTTTACGCGCATGACGGCGGACTTTGCCTCCTGCTCGGATACGATGTCAAAGTACAGCGGCCGTATTTCGCCGGGGCCGGCCGCGTTCGCTGCCCCCGCATAGGCTTCCACAGTCCCCTCGCGCACGTCGTTCGCGTAGACGGTCGCGCCGTTTTCGGCAAAGACCTCGGCCATCGCCTGCCCGATGCCGCCGCCGGCGCCCGTGACAAGGATCACCTTGCCGGCAAGAAGCTCTGTATTTTCCATGGTACGGTCTCCTTATCTGTCCCACAGGACGGTGATCTCCCGCACCGGTTCTTCCTCCGGCGCGGCGTATTTTTTCTGTAAAAAACCGGGCGCTACCTGCGGAAAGAGCGCACAGGAGAGCACGTCCTCCTCTGTTTTCGCCCAGGCGGCGTTCTCCGCCCGCTGTTTTTCCATCTCCGGCCGGAGCAGATCCGCGGGGCGGCATTCGATCGGTTCTTCCCCGCCGAGGGCCTTTCTGCGCACGTCTTCGTTCACTTCCCCCGGCAGTCTGCCGTATTCGCCCCTGAGCAGCATTTTGGATTCCTTCGGGAACATCTTATAACGCTCGCCCGAAATGACGTTGAGCACCGCCTGCGACCCGACGATCTGGCTCGTTGGCGTGACAAGCGGCGGATAGCCGAAATCTCTCCGCACACGGGGGACCTCCGCCAGCACGTCCTCGAACCGGTCTTCGGCGTTCGCCTGCTTGAGCTGGCTCAGAAGATTCGAGAGCATGCCCCCGGGCACCTGATAGAGCAGCGTTTTGGGGTCCACGCGCAGGACCTTGGGATCGAGGATCCCGTCGTCCTCCAGCCGTTTCGCGACTGTTTTGAAGTGCCGGGCCGCTTCGCTCAGCCTTTTCTGATCCAGCCCCGTATCGCGGGGGGTGCCGGCGAGCGCCGCAACCATCGCCTCGGTGGCGGGCTGCGCGGTACCGTTCGCGAGGGGACTTAAAGCGCAGTCCACGATATCCACCCCGGCGAGCGCCGCCATCAGGTAGACCATGTCGCCCGTGCCGGTGGTGTTGTGCGTATGCAGATGAATGGGAACGGAGATCCGCTCCTTCATTTTTTTGATCAGCGTGTAGGTGTTCGCGGGCAGCAGCAGGTTCGCCATATCCTTGATGCAGACCGTATCCGCGCCCATCTCCACCAGCTCGGCGGCAAGGTGTACGAAATAATCGTCCGAATGCACGGGGCTCGTCGTATAGCTGATCGCGGCCTCCACCAGCGCGCCGGCTTTTTTTGCTGCATTCATGGCGGCGGCCATATTGCGCGTATCGTTGAGCGCGTCGAAAATGCGGATCACGTCGATCCCGTTTTCCACGCTTTTTCGCACAAACGCCTCCACCACGTCGTCCGCGTAATGGCGGTAACCGAGCAGATTCTGCCCGCGCAGAAGCATCTGAAGCCGGGTGTTCGGCATGGCGCGGCGCAGCGCGCGCAGCCGCTCCCACGGATCCTCATTCAGAAAACGCATGCACGCGTCGAAGGTCGCGCCGCCCCAGCATTCCACACTCCAATAGCCGACGGAGTCAAGCGTTTTACAGGCGGGCAGCATCTCGTCGAGACGCATGCGGGTCGCGGCCTGCGACTGGTGCGCGTCGCGCAGGATCGTATCGGTGATATACAGTTTTTGTTCCGGCATATTCAAAGAGAAGCCCATCGCGCCCCCCTTATTCGCCGATCTCAAACAGCGGCGCGCCGCCCGGCACCGCCGCCCCTTCGGCGGCATAGAGCTTTTTCAGCGTTCCGCTCTTCGGCGCGGCGATCTCGTTTTCCATTTTCATGGCCTCCAGGATCAGGATCGGCTGCCCCTTTTCAACGGCGTCTCCCTCCTTCGCCAGCACGCGCAGTACCGTACCGGGCATCGGGCTTGGCACCGCGCCGGCGGGGCCGGGCGCCGCGGCAGCGGGAGCGGCGGATGCAGCGGAAACGGCGGCAGGAGCCGCCGCCGCGGCGGGAGCTGCGGGAGCGGAAGCGGAAGAGCCGTCCATTCGTTCCACGGTCATCTCATAGGTCTTGCCGTCCAGTGTGATACGGTATTTACTCATAAAGACTGTCTCCTAACTGATACTTATGATACGTGACGCCGCGGTCCGCCAGATACTGCTCCAGCGGGCTTTTCCGGATCTCACGGAACGAGGTAACGCGCAGCGTTTCGGCCGTGCAGCCCTCCTCTTCGGCGATCGCGGCGACAGCCATCGCGACGATCTGTTCCCGGGTCAGTGACATAGGGATATCCCCCTTTTTTTACTCGTTTACAGCGGGATGTTGCCGTGTTTTTTGGCAGGCCGCGTTTTCTTCTTTTTTTCAAGCATTTCAAACGCGGAAACGATCCTCTGCCGCGTTTCGGCGGGCTCGATCACCGCGTCCACATAGCCGTGGGCGGCGGCGACGTAGGGATTCATGAACTTTTCATTGTAGCCGTCGATCAGCTCCTGCCTTTTGGCGGCAGGGTCTTCGGCGGCTTCGATCTCGCGCCTGCCGATGATGGCGACGGCGCCCGAAGCGCCCATGACGGCGATCTCGGCGACGGGCCATGCGTAGACGACGTCCGCGCCGAGCCCCTTGGAGTTCATGGCGATGTACGCGCCGCCGTAGGCCTTGCGCATGATCACGCTCACCTTCGGCACCGTGGCCTCGGCGTAGGCGTAGAGCATCTTCGCCCCGTGGCGGATGATGCCGCCGTGCTCCTGCTGGCTGCCGGGCAAGAAGGCCGGCACGTCCACCAGCGTTAAAAGCGGAATATTGAAGCAGTCGCAGAACCGGATAAAGCGCGCGCCCTTATCGGAGGCGTTGATCTCGAGCGAACCCGCCATGAAGGCGCTCTGGTTCGCGACGACGCCGACCGTTTTTCCGTCTATGCGGCAGAAGCCGACCACAAGATTGCGGGCAAAACCGGGCTGCACCTCAAAAAAGCTGCCCGCGTCCGCGAACGTGCCGATCACGTCGCGCACGTCGTAGCTGCGCTTGGAATCCGCCGGCACGATCTCGGGGATCGCCGCGCAGCGGTCCACCGGCAGCCCCGGGACCGTCATGCTATGCTCCTCATTGTTCTGCGGCAGATACCCCAGAAGCTGCCGCACGCCGTTGAGACAGGCGAGCTCATCCGGATACACGAAGTGCGCGACGCCGGAGGTGCCGGCGTGCACGGCGGCGCCGCCGAGCTCCGACGCGGTGATCACTTCGCCCGTCACCGATTTCACGACGGCGGGACCGGTGATATACATCTGGGAATTCGCCTCGGTCATAAAAATATAATCGCAGATCGCGGGCGAGTAGCACGCGCCGCCGGCGCAGGGGCCCAGGATCACGGAGATCTGCGGGATCACGCCGGAGCAGACCGTATTGCGGTAGAATATTTCCGCATAGCCGGAGAGGGAATCGATGCCCTCCTCGATCCTGGCGCCGCCGGAATCGTTCACAGAGACAAACGGCGCTTTCATATCGAGCGCCTTATCCATCGCCCGGCATATCTTCGCGGCGTGCGCCTCGCCGAGCGAACCGCCGCCCACGGTAAAATCCTGCGAGGCGGCGAAGGCAAGGCGGCCGTGGATCTTTCCGTAGCCCGTTACCACGCCGTCGCCGGGGCGCTTTTTCTTCTCCATGCCGAAATCCGTCGCGCGGCTTTCGATCAGATCGCCGAGTTCCGTAAACGTGCCGTCGTCAAAGAGCGCTTCCATGCGCTCGCGCGCCGTGAGCTTACCCGCGGCGTGCTGTTTTTCGATACGCGCGTCTCCTCCGCCCGCCGCTGCCGCCGTTCGGCGGGCGCGGAGCGCTTCGGTCTTTTGCTGCCAAATCAGATCCATTTCAGCTTCTCCTGACGTTATAATCCGGCGCTGCGGGCCGCTTTTCGTTTCAGCGTCCGGGAATGAATTTCTTTATCATGCGCCTTGCGACCTTCAGGGCGCCGAGCATATCCCTCCGGTAGAAGATCAGCGACGAGATCAGAACGACCGCGGCGCTGATCACCGCGACAACAGCGGAGATCAGACCCCATTTGATCCAGGAATGGATCTCCAGCGTCCGCACGTACAAATACCCCGGCACCGTAACGATCAACATATTGACGAGCGTCCAGAGGATCTTCAGGATAAACACGTGCTTGCCGCGCTTAACGATATGGTTGTCGATATACACCGCGTACTGGCAGGTCCGGAACAGGTTCGCGGCAAGCGTGCCGATCGCGACGCCGACCATCTTCAGGTTCGGTTCGCGGATCAGCAGGACCAGAAGCACGGAAAGCCCCAGATTGATCACGGCTTCCCAGATCGCGGCGGCGCGGGTCTCCCTGTAATGCCCGACCCCGTGCACGAGCGCCACGTACGGCGTGCGGAACGAGAGGATCACGAACGCGAGGATGATCACAAACGCGTATGCCGGGCGGATGTATTCGATATCCGTCACGTTTTTGACGTAGATCGAGATAAAGGGCAGGATCATCACGGCGGCAACGGTATACACGACCGCTGAATACGCGGAGACAAAGTATTCGTAAATACCGAGATTGTAACGAATGCCCGCGTATTCCTTTTTGACCCACATATTGCCGAAGATCGGCTCCGTACCGGTGGTAAAAATACTCTGGATCTTTTTCAGTCCCGAGACCACCATATTGTAAACGGTGTAGACCGAAACGGTTTTCACGCCGGTGAACAGCGTAAGCACGATCAGATCCGTGTGGTCGTGCACGATATTCGCAAGCGCGTGCGCCATGGCGTCTCCGCGTTTTTTCAGCGCGGACATATCGGGCTCGCAGCGTTTGTCAAGATGGTACTTACGCGTAATATAGACGTTCTGAAGGATCGGCCTGAGCACGTATACGACCGCGCTGCCGAGCTTGACTGCCTGGATCGGGAGCTTTGCCCTGACAAGGATCACCGTCAGCACGATATTGAGCGCCGACGACAGGATCGCGAACGTGTTTGAGATATAAAGGCTCTGATCCGCGAGCAAAAACGTTCTGTATGTGACGCCAAAATAATACTGCGCGAAGGAACTCGCGCCAACGATCAGGATCAGGGAAGCGACCTCCCAAAACGAGAAGCCTGTCTCGACGACGAAGGGATATACTCCGGCGAGAATAACGATATAAACGGCAAGGACCAGTCCGACTTTTCGCATATAGCGCTCCGTCGCGCGGACGATGGCGCTTGTTCCCTTCAGATCGTTGGCGGCGAGCGTTTTATACAGCGCAACGCGCGTTGCCGCCGTAACCCCCACGGTAAGCATGGAGATCATACTCAGGAACTGCGCGGCGGAGGATGTGATCCCGTTATAAGCGGAGCCGTAGGTCCGGATGATGAGTCTCGGAAGGATAAAACCGCTGATCAGACTTACGACCTCGTAGATCGTGGAGGTGAGGATATTCAGCGTCGCCTTCTGCGTTCTTGTTTTCATACAGGCCTCTCTTTTTCAGTGTGTTATGAGCGCGCTTCAGCCGAAAGATCCGATCAGCTTATTCACGACCGCGGCGATCTTTCTGTGCGAATAGAAAAAACGCTGTTTTTTCGTGACGACAGCCTGCAGACGCGCCTCCAGCTGTTCATTCGTCGCCGTCATCGGCAAAGCGGGGTTGCGCGCGTATTCCACCGTCGGCGCGAACTGGGGCGCGAGCCTGTAGCCCGCGGGGATCGGAGCCAGACGCATCTCCTCTTCAAGGGAGCTGAGCAGGCCGGTACCGAGCGGGGTATTGCACTCCACCATGCTGATTCCGGCAAGGCGTTCGCCCTTCAGCGAGGGATCCCGGTCCTCGATCCCCCAAAGGTCGCCGAGCGTCAAATCGGACACTCGCTTCACGTCGGAGAAAACGCATTCGTAGCAGGAATCCCGGTAGAACAGACGGTTCTTGTACGAAACGATGAACGGATCTGTATCCGTCAGTTTTTCATACCCGTCCGCGTAGCGGATCTTAACGAGCCGCCATGTACCGCCGCCGGGCGTTTTTTTCTTGTTGCGAAACGAGAAAGATTCCACAGCCCCGTGACCGCCGCGCCCGAGCGCGGCGACGTGCGCGCGAAGCAGGCGCGGATCCGACACGCCATGGCAGATGAAATCCACCGTCAGCAGATCCGGATAGGGCCTGCCGAGGAATGCGCGGAGCCCCGCGACCTGGCACGGCGTTCCGGAAAACAGCACGGCGTCCCCGTCTCTGAGTTTTTGAAGGATCTCCGGGAAGATCCCGTCAAGATCGCTCTGGACGTATTTCGAGCGGTACATCCGGGCGATCTCACTGTCGGCGCGGGTGCCGATGTGGCGGACGGAGCCGTCCGCTTCAGACACGGCTCCATAGATCCACGATCCCGGATGCAGCTTTCGCCACGCACGCACGATCGCCGGGAATGCGCCGCCGGACGTACTGTTCCAGCGGGCGGCGGGATCGGTATTCCAACCGCAGCGGATCTCGGGTTCGCCCTGTGCTTTGAGCGTGAGACTCCGGCGGCAAACGGCGGCACACCTGCCGCAGTGGATACACTTCTCTTCGTCGACAGCAGGGTATACGAAACCGCCGCGCGCTTCCATACGGATGGCGGATACGGGGCAGGCAGAGGAGCACGCCGTACAGCCCCGACAGTCTCTTCTGCGGCGTGAATCAAAAAAGCCCCGCACTTCTCCGGTCGGCTCCTTCGTACCGCCGTTTTCACACAGTCTCCTGAGATATTCAAGGCCCGGGCCGCGGAGTTCGGCGAGCCGCCTGTGCGCTGCGGCGAAATCGATCGGGGCGGACAAAACGGCGAGCCCTTCGTTCGGGGAGATCCCCCGCTGTGACAGCTCCAGTTGATCCAGCAGATTATCGACTCTTGCCGAAGTGGACGCGATCTTTACGGAGACGAACGGGCGCTCAAACAAAACGGAAAACACCGTGCCGTGAAACGAATTCGTGATCACGGCGTCGGCGTACAGAATATAAGACAGAAAATCCTCCACACCGGCGTCGCAGACCGTCTCAACCCCTTTGAAGCGGTCGGATTGCAGACCGGTATAGATCACGCGGCAGCCGCGCTTTTTTCCCTCTTCGCTCGCCCTGCGGATCAGGTTTGCGTCCGGGCGGAGCATGTAAACAAAAAGATACGGCTGTTCGATCAGACGCGGGGAAGCCAGCTCCTTCCATGCGTCGGAGTCGATGAGAAGCGTGGGATCCGGATCGCAGCGGACCTCCGTATCAAAAAGTCCCTTCAGTTCCTCCGCCGCCTGTTTCTCGCGGAACGAGACGACCTCAAAGTTCTGCAGACGTCTGGCGTATTCCTCCATCTGCGCGGAGGAAAACCCCGCCCCGCCGGTGCTTGCGGCATAGCTGAATCGCCTGACGCGCCGCTGCAGCCCGGGCCAGCGAAATGTATAAAAAGCCGAAAGCGAGCCGTTCACCGAGCTCCAGATCTGGTCGCTGCCCGCAAGCAGCAGGTCGCCCGTCCGCACGGCGGCGGAAACGTCACGCAGATCTTTGTACCAGAGGACCTGAATGCGGTCGTTGATAAAAGCGTCCAGCTTACGCTCTTTTTCGGCGAAATCCCGTTTCTGCCATTCGAGCTTTGCCGTCTGCAGAACCGTATAGTGCTTTTTGGGACGCAGCACGGTGACAAGCCTGCGTTTGATCGTAGGTTTGCGTCTCTCACTCGCCGGCTGAACGATCACGGGCTCGGCTCCGAAGGCCCTGAGCTGCCGTTGCAGCGCGTATGCCTGGAGCACGGAACCGTAGTTTTTATTCAGATAAGTTACCGTATAAACACGCATGACTCAACCGTGCTCCTCATCTGACAGGGCGCGCAGAAACGCCTCCCCTGTCTCTCTGTAGGCGGCCAACGCCGCATGGACCGGCGCAAAATCGATCGCGTCCCCCGCGTCGCCGTTAACGGGCGGCTCGAGAAGTCTGCCAAGCGACATCGATTCAAGAAGGTCGATGATGCGCTCAGGCGCAGCGGGAGGCGGCACCACCGAGATCTCCTTTTCAAACAGGAGAGAGAACACCGTACCGTGGAAGGAGTTCGTCACAACGAACGACGCGTTGTCGATCAACGCAACGAATTCACGCGGACCGGCCGAGCGCAGTACGCGGTCTGTTTTTCCGGCGGGCTTCAGCGACCGGGTAAGCACAACCGTTCTGAGCCCCCGTTTTTTTGCGATCGCGCAGGCGCGGGTATAAAGCTCCCTGTTTTCCACCAATGCGTAGATCAGCAGATACGGCCGGCCCTTTTTTTTGCGAACGCCGAGAAGATCCCTCCATTCGTCCGGTTTATGCAGAAAAACAGGGTCCGGCATCAGGGCCGGCGCGGCGCCGAGGAGCGGCTCCAGCAGCGCGGCGGCCGAAGGCTCCCGAACCGACACAGCAGAAAAATCGGACAGCAGAGTCCGATACTTCTCTTTTTCTTCAGGCAAAAATATGCCGATACTCGCCGCATAGGAAGCTTTCTTCTTTCCCTCCCCGACAAAATCGAGGAAATAGGAGGTATCGTTCCCGGTAAGCGGGAGGTTGAACACCTGATCGCTGCCCGTTACAAACAGGTCGTAATCCCGGTTCGATTCGGCTATGTTCCGGGCGTCGTACGGTCTGCTCTGCCCCCAGGCTTCACGGAACCGTCGAAACGCGCGGCGGCGCGGTGAAAAAACCGTATTATAGAGCAGATTGGATATCTTTTTTCGGATCGGGATCCCCTTCCCGACCGGCCGCTTTGCGTGCATGGCGTCGATCGCGGGACACGCATAATCGATCAGCTGCGCGTCAAATCTCAGCGCCTGCATTTTTTTCAGCAGAGCGAACGCCTGCAGCGCCGCGCCGTAATTATTCGCGCGGCTGAACGTCAGAATACCGACTCGCATACTTACATCCCCTTTAGGTCCGGCGCGGCCGGACTTCTGTCTAACGCAGTTTTTTTTCGGCGGCGCCCTTCGGCGTCGGCGCAGTCTGTTTCTCCGAGGGCCCGACCGCCGGCGTTTTGCACAGAACAAAAAACAGGACCCCGACAAAATACGTAACGAGAAAATTCATATCGTAAAGCGGGTTGCCGCTCACGCAGTAGGCAAGGAAAAAAACCTGAAGATAGAGTGAAAGACGCAGAACCGACGGCGTCTGACGGCCGGAATCCGTACGCAAATACAGTCTGTACTTGCGTACTGTCGCGAGCAGCGTAGCGCCGACGACCAGCAAAAACAGCAGAAGACCGACGACGCCCGTTTCACACAGAAGCTGCAGATAAACGTTGTGCGTTTCAAAGGTGGCGTCGTTCGCCCGGAAGATGCCGAGGGTATTGGAGCGGTATTTGCCCCACCCGATTCCGGTTATGGGACTGCTCAAAAACAGGTCGATCGCAAGTTCATAAAGCATTGTGCGGCCTGAAAGCGTCGTATCGTCGGAAAAGAAACGGTCGAGGAAGCTGTCCACCAGGGTGCGCACGGCTTCTATGGAATAATACAGCGCGACTCCGACGCCGGCAACCAGCAGAACCGCGATGATCAGACGAAGCTGCCGGGACATGTTGATACGCATTCCCTTTTCCATCTTCGTTCCGACGATAAAAAGGAAGAAAAACGTCAGCGTGACGTCCAGCGTAAATCCCCGTTTTCTGAGAAGCAGGAACGAGATGAAAAAAACCAAAATCTGTACCCAGCCGCTGACGCCTACCTTTTTTTCCGTCTGATGCGAATGCCTGGCATAAAACGCGCCGATGCCGGCGCAAATATAACAGCCGGCCGTTGACGTATGCGGAAAGATCCCGCCGTTCAGCGCTGTGTGAGAGAGAAAAAGCTCACGTGTATCAGGGGAGTACATCCCCAGGAGTTCGGAACGGAAGATGTTCGTCGTGGCCCCCACCAGCACGGTGATAGCAACGAAAAGCCCCGTATACTGTACGGCGCGCATCAGCAGCGGAACATCCACCGTCTCCCGTCCCTGCATACTCAGGCAGAACACGAGACTGCTCAGGATGACCGAGAAGTCAAACCAGGCGTTGGAGGATACGTTATGCAGGACCGACAGGATCGAAACGCCGGCAAGGAAGGCAAGCCACAGGTACAGAACGGAACGGTTTAATCTGGGATTCATAATCGCGGAAACCGCAGCCACGCTCCAAAGAAGAAAGATCGGTGTTCTTGAACCTAAATAAACGAGGGTAACGTTCAAAGAAGTCCATAGCGAATACAGCAACGGCCAAACGACGAAAAACCACGAGAGCATCGTGGAAACCGTTATATTCCCGAATTTTGCCGATAGATTTCTGCTTCCAGCCATGATCAAGTCGTTTCCTTTTTCGTTAGATTCCGATAAACGTCCAACAACCGCGAGGCTATCACGCCCTCGCTGAAATGAGCCTCGGAATAGCGCGCAATCGCCGCGCGGTCGTAAGCCCCGTATCCTTCGTACAGGCTTTTCAGCGCCTTGGCGAATGCAGCTCTGTCGTCGGCAGGCACGATCAAACCGTGCGCTTCAGAAAAGAGAGAAGGAAAGCCCATCGCGTCCGTCGTCACGACCGGCAAACCGGAAGCCATCGCCTCTATGATCGGAACTCCGAAGGTCTCAAGGTTGCTCGAAACCGCAAGGGCGCTGCACTGCCGGTAAAAGGCAGGCACTTCCTTTCGGTCCATCACGCCGTGAAGCGTGACCCTGTCTCCACAGCCGAGCTCACGGATCAGAGCTTCCAGATTTTTCCGTTCCTCTCCGTCTCCCACAATCGAAAGACATACGTTCCGGTCATCGGCGAAGGAATCCCAAAACGCGCGGATCATCAAATCAAAGCGTTTGCACGCCGCAAGTCTTCCGATCCCGAGAAAACGGAACATCCCGTCGCGCTTCTCCTCGGGCGCATAGCGGAATTCATCTGAGACCACGTTCGGTACGACCTGGATCTCACGGTCCGATCCCGTCAATTCCAAAATCGCGTTTCTGAGCGGTTCGCCGACGGCGAGCAACGCGTCGTAATGCTGCACGCTCTGCTTCAGACAGGCAAGCGGGAACGGATACAGCTTCTTCTCCTGTACGCGCGTCCAGTGCTCCGTTCCCACAAGTTTTACGCCGCTGTGCTGCAACCCGGAAAAAAGCCCGTAGGGATAGATAGAAGGATAATGCACGTGCAGAACATCCGGTCTTCCGCAGCGGAAAAGCATATAGCGGAACAGGATACGGAGCCCGTACCGCCGCAGCGATTCCTTTTTCCGGCGCAGTTTCGATACCGCCAGCGGCAGTTCAAGCGTAACGACCGTCACGCCGCCGCACTGCCGCCGCGAAAAGAACAGACGATTTGTCTCACGCGGCGCGCAGATATTTACAACGGGGTACCAAACCTCCGCGCCGTGCCGCTGAAGCATCTGCGCCTGCTCGAATTCAAAGCTGCCGAGCATATTGTTGCCTTTTTCCGGGAAGCCGCGTCCCAATACCCAAACACGCATCGGTTTAAGCGCTCAGGCGTCGAGATCCACGCCGTAACGGGCCAGGATCTTTTTTCCGTTCTCATAGGAGCCGTAATGCAGGATATCCTCGGAATCAAACATTACGTCGAAAGCCTCTTCAAGCTCTGAGATCAGCGTAAGATGCGCGACGGAATCCCACTGCGGCACGTCGCGGAAGGTAAAGCTCTCGCCCAGCGCGTCGGCGGGAACGCTCAGAACGTCGCAGAAGATCTGCGCGTATTTTTCAAGATTCGTCATCGTATATTCTGAAGCCGCTGCGGCAAAAGCCGCGGCAGCATACTCCTTTCATTTGCTTTCGCCCGTCTCTTTATCGCGCCGGCGTATCGACTCCGCATAAAAAGGGATCGATACGCCGGAGACAAAGAGCCGCATTATTTCTCCATCAGATTCAGGATATCGCCCACGGTCTCAAACCCCTTGATCATGTCGCCGGTGAGTTTTACGCCAAACTCATCCTCCATGAGCACGATCAGGGAAAGCTTCGCCATGGAATCATATTCATCCACATCGTCCAGCGCGGTTTCCGCGGTCAGATCGCCTTCATCGAGCTCCAGCATATCCTCAAGCAGCGCGAGCTTTTCACGTTCCGTCATGTCGGTCTCCTCCTTTCGCCCGTCTTTATTACTTACACGGCCGTTCGGCCGAAGTAATCATTCTTCCCACTCGGGGGTCAGATCGTCCGGATAGCCGTCGTCGTACGCTTCGGCGTCCTCGCCCATCGGCAGGATATCCCTGGCGTTGATCTGAAAGCCCACAACGCCCCAGGAAAGCCCGATGCCGAACGCGCAGGTCAGAAGCGAGAGCTCCCTGTCCTCATCCACGGCGCCGTATTTATCCACGATCGTAAGCGGTACGGAAGCGCCGCTGGTATTGCCGAAACGGTCCAGGCTAACAGGGACCTTTTCCATCGGCACGCCGACGCGCTTCGCGATGTTTTTCAGGATCATCATATTAGCCTGATGGAGCACAAGATCGTCGTAGGTATCGAACGCCGCGCCGGTCTTATTTGTGAAATCCGTCAGGATCGCGGGCACCTCGCTGATCGTAAAATTGAACACGGCGATATCGTCGCCCGGGATGCTGAAGGGCCCAACGGGATGCCGCCACGCGTTATAGGGGCGGGAGAGGGCCTTGTGCCCCGTGCCGTCGCTCATCAAAGCGGAAGCGAAACCGGTCCCCTCCTTTTTTTCAAGCAGCATCGCCGCGCTGCCGTCGCCGAAAAGGAGCGTTGTATTGAAGGAACGCTTGAGACCGCGGTTCATTCTGCCGCGGGCCAGCGTATCGCCGACCGTTACGATCGCCTTGGAGGCGTCGGAGGTCTGCAGAAGGCTCGCCGCGAGCGAAACGCCGTAGACAAAACCGGAACAGCCGAGATTCACGTCAAAGGCAAGGCAGTTCTTCGAAAGCCCCAGCCGCTTCTGGATCGTCATGGCGGAGGAGGGCGTGCGGTAATCGGGCGTCTGAGTCAGGTTGACCAGAACGCCGATCTCCTCGGGTTTATAATATCCGGCGTCCATGATCTGTTTCGCGGCGGCATAGGCGTAATCAGACGCGGTCTGAACGCCGACGCACTTTCTTTTCGCGCGGATGCCGGTATTGCGCATAAAGCTTTTGATAAATTTGGGATCCTCTTCGGGGTCGTTCGCGAGCGCCGCGATATCGACCGTATTGGAGGGTACGCACGCCGCGATCGACGCGATGCGGATATCTTCAAACTGACTGAAAACCATAGCGGTCTCTCCTTTCTTTCTGCCTCAGCAGGAGGCGTAGCCGCCGTCTACGGGCAGCTGTACGCCGGTGATCTTTCTGGACGCGGGAGAGAGAAGGAAGATGATCGCGTTCGCAACGTCCGCCGGGGCGTTCATCCCGAGATACTGTCTGGGATTCGGCGCGATCTTCATCTCGGTATCCTTCATCTGCGCCTTGAGCGCCATATACTCCGTATACATAGCGGTCTCGGTCGCGGCGGGCAGCACCGTATTCAGGCGGATCCCCTTCTCGCCCAGCTCCTTCGCGAGGCAGCGCATGGCGCCGTTCATCGCCGCCTTGGAGGCGGCGTATGCGGCCTGCGCCGCCGCGCCCTGCGTCGCGGCGACGGAGGAGATGCCGACGATGCTCATGCCTTCATTGAAGCGTCCTTTTTTGCTCAGAACGCGGATGATCTCAAAATAGGAGTAGAAATTCACGAGCATGATCTTATGCAGGCGCTCGTATTTGTAATTGATGATCGGCAGATTCTTCACGATGCCCGCGCAGTGTACAAAGCCGTCGAACGCGCCGGTCTCTTTTACGATCGAAACGATCAGCCCCTCGAGCGCGTCAATGTCAGAGAGATCCACAGTATGGATCGAATGCCCTTCGTCCTGCAGCATCGAGAGCGTCTCTTTGAGCCCCTCCTCCTGCAGATCGAGCACGGCGACCTTCGCGCCGAGCTCGCTGAGCGTGATCGCGGTCTGTCTGCCGATGCCGGCGGCGCCGCCTGTGATCAGAATGTGACGGTCCTTCATTCTCAGAAAATCCATAAATATAATCCTCCTTTTTCCGATCCCGCAGTCAGCCCTGCGAAATGCCGCCGTCCATCAGGATCGACGTGCCGGTGATGGTCTTTGTCGCGTCGCTCAGCAGGAACGCGATGGTGTTCGCGATCTCTTCGGGTTCGCTCACGCCCATGTACTGCCGCTCCTCGATCTCTCTGAGCTCGGGGCTGTCCGAATACTTATCGAGGAACTTCTGATACATGGCGGTGTTCACCCAGCTCGGCATCACGGTATTGATACGGATCAGTCGTTTTTTCAGATCGCATACCATGCAGCGCACCGCCGCGTCGAGCGCCGCCTTTGAGGCGCTGTAGGCGGTTTTGGTGGGCTTGCCGTGTACGCTCGCGATGGATGACATCGCTACGATGCTGCCGCCGTCCGCAAACCGGTCTTTTTTCGCGGTGAGCACGCGCACGATCTCAACAAAGGAGAAAAAATTGATCTGCATCGGTCCGAGAACGTTTTCATATTTCGTCATCTTAAACGGACGCATCGGCGCGACGCCGGCGCAGTGCACAAAGCCGTCAAAGCGGCCGTTTTCGTCGCAGATACGCTTCACAAGCGGTTCCAGTTCTTCCACCTGCTTGAAATCCGCGACGTAGCCCGGCACGCTGCGCCCGGGCGCGGCGGCCTGCGCCAGCCCGACCGCCTCCTCGCTGATATCGATCGCAACGGTCTCGGCTCCGAGACCGTTCAATACCCGCACGGTCGCGCTGCCGATACCGCCGCCGGCGCCCGTGATCAGAATGCGTTTACCGGTAAGATCCATTGGATTGTTCATATTGTCATCCTCCTGTAGGTGAAGTCGTCATTGCAGCATCTCGCGGGTGATCTTGCCGTCACGGTACCAATCTGAGGTACGAACGACCGGAAAGATATTCGCGAGATCCACCGTCGCGTTCGTGATACCCCACGAAAGCCCGATGCCGAAGCCCGCCATCAGCAGACGGCGCAGTCCGGTCTGCCCGTCCCCGAAATTCGCGCAGAGCGTGAGCGGAACGGAGATACCGCCGGAATTCCCGTAGCGGTCCAGTGAGATCGGGACCTTTTCCTTCGGGAGCTTGAGCTTTCTTGAGAGCTGCTTGAGGATGAACTGGTTCGCCTGATGAAAGAGGAACAGATCGTAATCCTCTGTCGAGGTGCCGGTCTTTTCAAAATAGGTCTGAATGGAGCGCGGCACGTCCGTGATCGAAAAGGAGAAAACGGTGGTCCCCTCCATATAGATGTCGTAGAGAGAGCGCTCGATGCCGTCGTTGCAGACAAAGCGGTCTGCAGGCGGGTTCATATCGCGGAAGCCGCCTGCGGGCAGGATGATCGCCTTGAACCGGCCGCCGTCCGTACAGAGCATGGTGTTCGAGGCCGCCGAGGGCTCGCGTTTGAGCAGCACGGCCGCGCCGGCGTCCCCGTACATCATCACAATACTCTTATCCTGCGGATGCACGAGCTTGGAGGCGGTCTCGCCCAGCAGCAGCAGCGCGTATTCCATATCGGACTGCGCCATCAGGCCCATCGCGGTCTGCAGACCGTAGACGAAACCGGAGCAGCCGAGCTCCACCTCGACGGCGGCGCAGTCTGTGGAAAGACCGAGCCGGTGCTGCAGCACGCAGGCGGTGGAGGGACGGCGGTAATCGCCGCTCTGGGTCACAAACACCAGCGCGCCGATCTTCTCACGGTCAATATTTATATGAGAAAAGAGATTTTCCGCCGCAGCGCAGGCGAGATCGCCGGCGGTCTGATCGGGCAGCGCCCGGTACATGCCTTTGATCCCGACGCCCGTCATAAACTTCTGTACGGCCTCCTCGCCGAAAACGGGGATATAGCTTTCGACCTCCACGTAGTTATCAGGAACGGCGCAGGCGATCCCCGCGATCCCGATCCCCCGGCTCTGAAAAAACGCCAAGGCGATCCTCTCCTTTCTGTTGTTAAGCTTTTTGATATGTGAAAGGGGCAAAATGCCCCGGATAGATCGTGATCCCGTCCGGCAGGGCTTTCAGCCGCGGGAGAGAGATCTCCTCCCACGCCCGCTTGCTGCCGCCGGGCAGACGCAGTTCAACGCTCTCGCCCGGCAAAAGGCTGTCGCCGGAGAAAAAATGCGATCCGTCGAGCAGGATCCCGGCTCCGCCCGGCGAATGACCGGGCAGTGCGAACAGCCGAAAGGAATGCCCCTGCCACGCAAAGCGGAAAACGTCTTCAAACGTCTCTTCGGCGGAGCAGGCAAACGTGCGATCGGCGTCCGGTTTTTCTTTGAGCCGGATCCAGGTCTGCAGCTCGCAGAACACGTCGAAGATCCTCGCAAGATTCCTTTTCGGATCCCCGATCGCGGCCGCGCACGCCTGCGTACAAAGGACCGGCGCGCCGAACGCATCCTTCCACGCGTTCACACCCGAGATGTGGTCGTAATGCTCATGGGTCAGCAGGATACGGTCCACGGCAAGCCCCCTGGCAGGCAAAACATCCCGCCCCGGGTCGACGGCGATCGCCCTGCCGTTTTCCTCTATGACGTATGTGTTCGACTGCAGCAGATCCGAAACGAAGCGTCGGATCTCCATTACGCGCCGAGCGCCGAAAGCGTTTCGGCAAAGGTCTTCGCGTTCTCAACGCGCAGGACCGTCGCGCCCTTGAGCGTCTTCTTTACAAGCCCCGACAGGGTTTTACCGGGACCGCATTCGACAAAGGTATCGATCCCGTCCGCCTGCATATTGAGAAGCGTCTGCACCCAGCGGACCGGGCTCATCGCCTGCCGCACCAGAAGCGCCGGCGCGGCCGCGCCCGAGGGCAGCGGCATGCCGTCCACATTCATATAGACGGGGATCGAGGGATCGGCAAATGAAACGGAGACAAATTCCGTTTCGAGCCGCTTTGCGGCGGGTTCCATCAGACGGCAGTGAAACGGCGCGCTCACAGCGAGTTTTACGCAGCGCAGCCCAGCCTGCGCCGCCAGAGCGCACGCCTCATCTACCCCGGCGGCGGAACCGGAGACCACCGTCTGCACGGGGGAATTATAGTTCGCGGCGACGACGTAGCCGGCCGTCACCTGCTCGCAGATCGCCTCTACCTGAGAAGCGTCGGCTCCTACAAAGGCGGCCATGCCGCCCTCCCCCGCCGGAACAGCCTCCTGCATCGCGTCCGCGCGGATCTGGATCAGGCGGAACGCCTCCTCCGCGGACAGCGCGCCGGCAAAGCTGAGCGCGGCGTATTCGCCGAGGGAGAACCCGGCCGCGGCCGCAGGCGCGACGCCATGGGCCTTCAGCGCCGCCGCGGCGGCAAGATCCGCCGCCAGCACGGCAGGCTGGGTGTTGTGCGTAAGATTCAGCTCCTCCTGCGTTCCGGAAAAGCAGAGAGAAGAGATCTCTCTTTGGAGCGCGGCGTCGGCGCAGTCAAAAACGGCCTTCGCCGCGGGTTCGGATTCATACAGATCCCGCAGCATACCGGGGTACTGCGCCCCCTGACCGGAAAACAAAAACGCGATCTTCATATCACAGATCCTCTCTATTTCACGGACGGCCCGCCCTTACTTTTTTCGCCGGGATCCCCGAAACGACGGCGCCGTCTTTTATGCTTGAGGCGATGATCGCCCCGTGATGCACGCGCGCGAAGGCCCCCACGCTTTTGCCGTGCGGCAAAAAGACGTGGCTGCCGACGTAAGCGCCCTCACCGAGCTCCTCGCCGATGAGATTCGAAAAATACAGCGCCGTCGCATAATCCCCTACCTTGAACCTGCCGGCAAGCATGGCGCCGCAGACGGTCGCGTACGCGCCGATCGAAACGCCCTGCGTGATCGAATACGCGTCGACCACCGCCCCCTCGCCGAACGTTACGCCCGTTGACATCAGGATGCGGGGGGAGATCACCGTTTCGAACGCGCCGCCGCGTGAAAGGATCTGCGCGACCAGACGCCGCTTAAGCTCCGGCTCCCGTACGCCAAGCACATAGCGCGCGCCCTCGGGCGCGTGGTGATCTTCGGGAGAGCCGAGGCGTTTAAGCCCGCACGGCAGTTCCCCGAAGGGAGCCGGTTCTTCGCTCACATAACCGCACATGCGGTATCTGGGCTCTCTGCCCTCTTTTTCATCCGCCAGAACCACATCCCGCAGCAGATCCAGGATCTGCAGCCCGAACGGGTCCGCGCAGACAAGAATGATATTCGTCATATATAACTCCGGAAGCTCTCTCAGAATTCCCGCGCGGGACAGCCGAAGACCTTCGCGCCGTCAGGCAGATCGTTCATTACGATGCTGCCGGCGCTGATCGTAACGTCGTCCCCGACCGTAACGCCGTCCGGGACAACGGCGTGGCTGCCTATAAAAACGCGCCTGCCGACCGCCGCGTTCTCCACAACGGAGAAGCCCGTCACCGTGCTGTAATCGCCGATCCTGGCGCCGGCGCAGAGCATGGAGCCCGCCGCGTTCACGAACCGCCCGAGCGTTACGCCCGAAGCGATGCGGTAAGCGGAGATCAGGCACCCTTCCCCGATCACGGCGGAAGGCGCAACCACGCTCCAGGGCGCGATTATGGTTTCAAATTCGCAGCCGCGCGCCTTGAGCATAGAGGCAAGCTTCTCCTTGGCGGCAGGGCCCGAAGCGCCGAGCACATACCGTTCTCCGCCCTTCGGCGTCCAATCCGAGATACTGCCGAGGATCGGATAGTCTATGTTCTTCCCTTTCAGCGTGTCCGCGTTGTCGTCCAGGAAACCGAGGACCCGGTAGGGCGCTTCTCTTTCCTCTTTCCGCGCCTGCTCATTCAGCGACCTGATGAACGCCAGGGCTTCGACGCCGAAACCGCCGGCGCAAATGATAACGATATCTTTCATTCCGTAAGCTCTCCTCATCCCAGCGCGCCCAGTACAGTCTCACAAAGCCGTTCCATATCCGCTTCGTCATACCGCTGGTCGCAGACAAGACTCAGTTCTCTCTCATAGATCCGCGCCGCCGCTTCCCCGATCGCATGCGAGGGCGACAAAGGCCAGTGTACCGGCAGATAGATCTGCCGTTCGATACACGCTCTTCGCACGGCGTCCCGCTTGCCGTCCGGTATCAGGACCGGCACGAAGAGCGGGCAGTCGGCGTCCCCGAGCTTCGGCCAGACGGCCAGCCCGGCAAGCCGCTCAAGCAGGACCGCCGCGTTTGCGCGCCGCGCGGCGCGTAGGGCGGAAACGTCAAGCCTTCGGGCAACGGCTTCATCCGCGGGATCCCCCGCCCGTACAGGCCGGGGCCTGAGCGCGTCGTTGGCGGCGGAGAAAGCCTGAAGGAACCCCTTATCGGAGGATGATCCGTCTATATAAGCCGCCTTTCGGGCGAAAGCCGCGCGGCGCGCTTCGATATAAGACAAATCGGACGTCAGCTCCGCCGACGGGCGCAAGCGGCCTTCCCGCTTCCACAGAAAACCGCCGGTCGCGAAAGCGCCCCACTTGCGCAGCGACCCGAAACAATAGTCGGCGTCATCCGGGATACGCGTAAAAATCCCCTGCGTCAGATCCCGGATCACAACGCCGAGGCCGTCCGGCAGCGGCCCTTCGTCCGCATAACCGAAATGATCCATCACCAGCGTCGCGTCGGCTTTTCCGGGGGCGGGATACCGGCGCGTCAATCCGCCGCCGGGGGCCGGCAGCACGTCGTAAAACAGCGGCTTTATGCCAAGCTCCGTAAACGGCTCGATCATCGTGTGGCAGCACCATGAGGGCAGCGCCACGGTATGAAAGGGCCGCGTCGCCCGGATATCCTCTATGATCAGGGTCAGCGCCTGCCGCCCCGCGCCGGTCCAGACCGTATCCGGCGGAAACAGTCCGTTTTCCCCGGCCGCGCAGACCGGAGCAGTCCAGAACTCGCTGCCGATCTCTTTCATCATTTTTTATTGAGCCGCGGCGGCCTCAGGCTGCTTCGCGCGCAGGATGTGCAGACTGCCCGGGGCTTCCTCGCCCTGCCCGATGCCCTCGCGCTCAAAGACCTTGAGCACCGTTTTGAGCAGGATCTTCAGGTCTCCGAGGAAGGTCACGTTTTTCACGTACTGCAGATCATAAGCAAACTTCTCTTCCCACGGCAGGCTGTTGCGGCCGTTCACCTGGGCGAGGCCCGTAAGCCCCGGACGCACGTCGTGCCGGTGGTGCTCCTCTTCGGTGTAATAGTCGAGATAGATCTCCGCCAGCGGGCGCGGCCCGACGATGCTCATATCCCCCTTGAGGATGTTGAGCAGCTCCGGCAGCTCATCCAGCGACGCGGCGCGCAGCAGACGGCCGAATTTCGTCAGGCGATCCACGTCCGGCAGCAGCTTGCCGTCCGGGCCGGTCTCGTTGGTCATGGAACGGAATTTGTAAAGCCTGAAGATCGTCTCCTTCCCCGTTCGGGGGTCGATCCTGCCGGGGCGGCGCGCCGTGTAGATCACGGGGCTGCCGAGCTTCAGCCGCACCAGCGCCGCCGTCGCGAGCAGCACGGGAGAAAGAATCACCAGCGCCATGAAGGACGCTGCGATATCGATAAAGCGTTTCAGAAATTTTGCGTACAGCAAGCTTCCTCGTCTTCTTTCTTCTGAATTTTCCGGCGGCTGCGGTCAATTCGCCGCCGTAAGATCGATCATCCGGGCGGGATCGTCGAAGATCTCTTCCGATTCCAGAATGATCGGCTCCACGTCCACGTCGCGGAGGAAAATATAAGGTTTTTCATAATGATGATACGGGTCGCGTACGATGGCGTCGGCGTTGCCGTCCTCCATGATACGGATCGTATCCTCGATCAGATCGAAGCCCACGCGCGCCATCACGCCCGTATACGCCATGTGGCGGATGTTGACCTCCGTCACCTTCAGGCTGCCGTCCTTATCCTCCTTCAGATCGAAGGAGAGGATGCCGTGGGCAGGCACGCCGAGCTTTTTTTCAAGCGTTCTGATGCAGCGGTCGCAGAATTCGTTGATCCTGTCCTCGTTCAGAAAACGGCCGAAGTGCGTGTTGCCGGTCACATGCGAGGGGGCGGTGTTCGCCATAACGTACTCCGCGCACTCAAGCGCGGCGCCTTTTACGTATTCGCCGTTATAATAAAGCATCTGATTCGCGAGATGACGGCCGGTCAGAAATTCCGACACGGTGAACTCCGGGATCTTCGCGTTGATGAAGAGCCAGGAGCGGTAGGAGCTGATATCGTCGAGACGCAGAGAGCCGAGGCCCCCGGTGCCCTCCGTCGCGCGGATCCAGCAGGGGAAGCCGATCTCCTTTTCCACGTCCTCAAACCGGGGATCCTGCTGCGTGACCTTGATGGTCTTCGGGATGAATTCCGTGCCCTCGAGCAGGTCGGCCATGATGGATTTATCTTTCAAAGAAGCGGAAAGCAGACGGCTGCCCATAAACACGGGGCAGGGATATCTGCCGTTTTCCTCGTAATAGCGTCCCCACGCCACGATCTCGCTCTCGGGCTGCACAAAGGCGTAGTCGATATGCTCATGCGCCACAAGCGCTTCGATCCAGGGAAAATAATCCGGAGAAGAACAGTACGGCGCGATCGCGTACGAGTCGACGAGTTTTTTTCCGTCGGCGGTCCTCATAAAGAAGCCCATCGCTTTCTTTTCCACGTCGCAGCCGACGATCCTGTAATCGGGATGCTTCTCTTTGATAACGGTCGCGATCGAGCGGGGCGTAAGCCCGCCGACGCCGGTGATCAGAATCGTTTTCATAGGCACTCCTGTCATGCGAAGCAGCGGCGGATCACTTCAATGATCACGTCCTGCTGTTCGGGCGTCATTTTGTTGTCGCTGGGCAGGCAGAGTCCGCGGCGGAAGATATCCGCGCCGACGTCCGGCGTTTCGCCGCCGGCGATGTAGGCGTTGGAGTTCGCGCGGCCGGAACCGGCCTTCGTCACAAAGCCGTGCATGCGGTAGATAGGCTGCATGTGCATCGGTTTCCAGATCGGTCTGCCCTCGGCGTTGATCGCCGCGATCGCCTCCAGGATCTCGGTGGGGCAGCTTTTGCCGGGTTCGCTGATATAAAGGGCGGTCTGTTCGCCTCTCTCCTGCGGCGCCATGGCGTCGGGGTCGATCAGCAGACAGGAGAGCCAGTAGTTCGGCTCGGCGATTTTCTCATCAAACGGATTCATGGAAACGGGCAGGCCCCTGAACCCTTCCCTGTATCGCTCGTAGATCGCTTTTTTCTGCGCGATGTGCTCGCCGAGATAGGGGATCTGCCCGCGGATGACGCCGCCGACGATGTTGCTCATGCGGTAGTTGTAGCCGATCTCCTCATGCTGATACCAGGCGGCGTTCTCGCGGCTCTGGGTGCTCCATTTGCGCACGCGGTTGGCGTCCGCCAGAGAATCGGTGAGGAACATGCCGCCGGCGGAACCGGTGATGATCTTGTTGCCGTTGAAGCTGATGACGGAATAGTCGCCGAACATGCCGGTCTGAACGCCCTTGTAGGTCGCGCCGAAGGATTCGGCGGCGTCCTCCACGATCAGAGCGCCGTGCCTGTCGCATACAGCGCGCAGCTCGTCCGCTTTGCCGGGCGTGCCGTAAAGGTGGGCGATGACGACAAGCCTGACCTCGGGGTAGAGCTCAAATGCCTTTTCGAGCGCTTCCGGATCCATATTCCAGGTATCGTACTCCGTATCGATGAATACGGCCTCGCCCCCTTCGTAGGCGACGGGGTTCACCGTCGCGTCGAAGGTCATATCGCTGCAGAAGGCCTTTTTGCCCTCGAGCGCGCCGCGCCCCGCGCGGGGCGCGCCGTAAAGCCGCTCGGCGGCGAGCCTGATCGCAAGATGCAGCGCGGCCGTACCGGCCGAGAGCGCCACCGCGTATTTTCTGCCGATGATCGCGGCGCACTGCCGTTCGACCTCGTTCAGGTTCTCACCGACGGTAGAGACCCAGTTGGTGCGGATCGCCTCGTCGACCCATTTCTGCTCGTCGCCGTGCATGGTGGGCGAAGCGAGCCAAACTTTCTTTTCGAAGGGAGAAATCCCCTCCAGAACGCCCTGTTTCATAGTATATTCTCCTTATTTTGCCGCGTCTTTCCCGGCGCTTGCTTTCTGTTTCGTCTGTCCGGCGCCGGCCGGAAGCTTGTAGGTGGTGACGACCCGTGCGATCCGTTCGCGGATATCGCTTTTGTTCGAATACGCCGCGCGCATCAGCTCCTCAAGCTGCGTTAAAAACTCATCCGTATCGAAGGGGATGGGGCAGCCGATGTGTATCAGGTCGTTTTCGGTCTTCTTAAGGCCTTCCTCAGCCATAAGCTTTTCTTCAAAGAGCTTTTCGCCCGGACGCAGGCCCGTATAGTCGATCTTGATATCCACGTCGGGCTTCAGTCCCGAAAGACGGATCAGATTGCGGGCAAGGGTATCGATCTTGACGGGACTGCCCATATCGAGCACAAAGATCTCGCCGCCGTGGGCGTAGGTACCCGCCAGCAGCACAAGGCTCACGGCCTCCGGGATCGTCATAAAGTAGCGGATGATGTCGGGGTGCGTGATGGTGACGGGGCCGCCCTTCGCGATCTGCTTTTTGAAGATCGGGATCACGGAGCCGTTGGAGCCCAGCACATTGCCGAAGCGAACGGCGACGAACTCCGTGCGCACGTTGCGGAAAACGCTGCCGGTGCCGTCTTTATCGGCGTTCTCTTCCCCTACGTGGGTGAAGAGCTGCGGGATCTCATGCGCTTTGCCCGCTTTGATCTTGGCGTCGAAGCTCTGAATGATCATCTCGCACAGGCGCTTGCTGGCGCCCATCACGTTTGTGGGGTTCACCGCCTTGTCTGTGGAGATCAGAACAAAGCGGCTGCAGCCGTGCACCATGGCCGCATAGGCCGTTTTGTAGGTTCCGACGGCGTTGTTCTTGATCGCTTCGCAGGGGCTGTCCTCCATCAAAGGCACGTGCTTGTGCGCCGCCGCGTGAAAGACGATATCGGGCCGGTAGGTCCCGAACACGCTGAAAAGCTTGCGGGAGTCGCGCACCGAACCGATGAGCGTTTCAAAATCAAGCTCCGGATGCTTTTCGCGCAGCTCAAGCTGAATATCGTAGGCGTTGTTTTCGTATATATCGAATATGATCAGTTTTTTCGGTTCGTGCGCGGCGATCTGCCGGCAGAGCTCGCTGCCGATGGAGCCGCCGCCGCCCGTGACCAGCACGGTCTTGCCGTTGAGGAAGTCGAAGACCTCCCGCAGATCCACGCGGATGGGATCCCGCCCCAGCAGGTCCTCCACGGACACGTCCTGCATGTCCTTGACGGAGACCTGCCCCGTGACGAGCTGATACATGCCCGGCAGCTGCTTGAGCTCGCAGCCGGTCTCCTTGCAGATGTTCAGGATATCCCGCTTGACCGCGGTGCTTGCCGAGGGGATGGCGAGATAGATCTTGTTGACGCGGTATTTCTCCACGCCCTCAAGGATGCTGTCCCTGCCGCCGATGATGGGTACGCCCTCTATGTAGCGGTTCCACTTGTTGGGGTTGTCGTCGACGACGCAGACCACCTTGTCGCTGAGCTCCTGCGCCCGGAAGAGATCCCGCAGCAGCAGCTGCCCGGCGCTGCCCGCGCCGATGAGCATGACGCGGCTGGCCTCCTCCCGGTTGCGCCGCCGCCGCTCCCGGATATACAGCAGGAAGCGGTAGGAGAAGCGCACGCCGATCACCAGCAGGAACTGCAGCATGGCGCCGAAGATGTAGTAGGTCATGGGCATGCGGCCGCACAGCAGCGTGATGCCCGCGGCGTGGACCACGGAGCAGAGCGCGGAGGCGGCCAGGGTGCGCAGCAGCTCCGCGTAGCTGGCGAAGCGCCACATGCTCTTGTACAGCCGGAAAAGCCAGAAGACGATCAGGCAGAAGACGGCGTAGCCCGTGATGAAGGCCTTGTAATGCGCCAGATACAGCGCGTCGATCCGGGAGAAGGCGAAGTCAAAGCGCGCCCAGAGCGCGAGGAAATAGGCTGCGTGGACCGCCAGGAAGTCGTAGACCAGCAGCAGCAGCATGATGATGTGCCAATGCTCCAGATGAACGCGCTTTTTCTGCGGCGCGGCGGCACCGTTGTTCGGCTCGTTCACAGGCCTTTTCCCTCCCTTCCGCAGACGGTTTTATGTCGAAAATCGGTAAAAACGGGCGGTGTTTCCACCCCCATAAATAGCAGGAAAAGCCGTCTCCCGGCCGCGAAAAGCGGCGGAACACAGCTTGGATTATTCATATGAAAGTGTGCCGCATACGTTCCCGTATGGGGCGTTTTATTTTCCTTCGCAACATAAGGAGTTCCTCCTTCAGATGCAGCCTGTCCGTAGGCCCTTACAGCAGGTGGATGACGCCCAGCGCCGCCGCGGAGACGAGAAGTCCCGCCGCGCACACGCCCGCCAGGATGATGAGGGCCGCGTTGCGCACGCGGATGTTCAGCAGGGCCGCCACCAGCGCGCCCGTCCAGGCGCCGGTGCCCGGCAGCGGGATGGCCACCAGCAGGAACAGGCCGAAGAGCTCATATTTGTAAAACAGCTTCGCGCCCCGGGCCGCCTTGGCCTCCAGCTTCGTCACCACCCGGGCGAGGAAGCCCTCCCGGGCACGCATCCAGTCGAAGATCTTCCGGATGAACAGGATGATGAAAGGCACGGGAAGCATGTTGCCCAGCACCGCCGTGAGGAATACGGCGTAGGGGTTCAGCTCCATGGCGATCCCCGCGGGGATCGCGGCGCGCAGCTCCAGCACGGGCGTCATGGCCAGCAGGAACACGACGCCGAAGCTCTTGAAAAAATCCAGCATGGTCTAACGTCTCTCTCTTTGCGTTTGGGGGAAAAGGGGCCGCCTCGGGTTGTCCTTCGGCGGCCCCCCGCTTCAATCAATCGATCGTATTTTTACGCGCGTAAAAATACAGGTTTAGTTGAAGCTGCGCTTCTTGGCGACGACCGCGACGGCGACAGCCGCGACAGCCAGGACGGCCAGAGCATAGGGCAGAAGGGTCTGCATGGTCTGGGGAGTCGTGGGGCCGGGAGCCGGAGTCACAGCAGCCTTCACCAGCACGGGAGTGTAGGTGGAGAAGCTGTTGATGACCAGGGTCACGGAAGTGCCGGCGATGGCCGCGGTCTGGTTCAGCGCGCCGTCCTCATAGAGGTAGAGCGTGCCGCCGACAAACTCGGCAGGAACCGCGATCGTGAGGGTGACCGTAGCGCCGGAGTGGAGCTCCTCGCCGGTGGCCACGTTGGACACGTTGATGTCGAAGCTGTCGAGGATGGTGGCATCGGGGTTGGCAGCCTTCGCGGCGGCCTCGTTGGCAGCGGCCTCGGTGGGCGCGACGACCTCGACCTTGATGCCCTCAGGCACCTCGGCGGTGACAGCGGTCAGCTCGGCAGCGCCGGACTGGTTCTCGATGGTGGTCACCTCGGGGCTCGCAGCGAACACAGCGACCGTCAGCGCGGAGATCACCGCGACCAACAGAATCAACTTGAGCACTTTCTTCATGGAATTGTCCTCCTTTCTTCAATACTCAATAAACACGGTTGCCCGCGCTTATCTGTCAAAACTTCAGTTTGCCTCAGCTCTCGTCCCGCAGGGCGGGATGCTCCTCCGTCAGCACACCGATGGTGAGATAGCGGTAGGCGTTGTTGAGCTTGTGGCAGGTGAGCAGGATGACGACCTTGTCGCCGAACTGGGGGCGGAAGCTCTCGGAAATGTTGCGTCCGCCGTATTCAAAAGAGGTGAACTCCTCGAAAAAGGCGTCGAAGTCCGCCTCCACGGAGAAATCGTAGAAATAGAGAGGGTGCTTGTTGGAGTAGACGCCCGCCATGGAAATGCGGTAGGTCAGGGCCTTTTCGGGCGTATAGATGGTGAAGTAGTTGTCCTCACTCTCCGCGTCCTCCAGGTCCAGGGCGGAGGTGAAGTACTCCATGTTGCCGAACATGCGGCCGGACATCATGTCGTGGCCGTAGATGATCGTGCAGGGGTCCGTGTAGTCCAGACCGTTGTGGTTGCTCTGGGTATACAGGGAACCGGCGTTGGAATAGCCGCCGTAGATGTCCCGCTGCAGGTAGTAGTCCGGCTC
>CADBOC010000125.1 GCA_902796175.1 Oscillospiraceae bacterium
GCGGGGGTGCTGATCTCCGTCTGCGTTTACGCCGTCGGCGGCGGGCTGATGGAGGTTCTCATCAGTCCCATCGTCGAAAACTGCCCCACGCCGAACAAGGAAAAGGCCATGAGCCTGCTGCACTCCTTCTACTCCTGGGGGCAGGTGGGCGTGGTGCTGCTCTCAACGCTCTATTTCGCCGTATTCGGCGTGGCGCGGTGGCGCATCCTCGCCCTGATCTGGGCGCTGCTGCCGATCGTCAACGGCGCCGTCTTCGTCAAAACGCCGATCTCCGCCCCGCCCCCCGCGGGGCAGGGCAGCGGCGGGCTTGCGGAGCTTGTCCGCCGCCCCGTGTTCTGGCTTTTCGGCGTGATGATGCTCGCCTCCGGCGCGGCGGAGCAGGCCGTGAGCCAGTGGGCGAGTGTGTTCGCCGAAGAGGGCCTCGGCATTACAAAGACCGCCGGAGACCTTGCGGGCCCCATGGCGTTTGCGGTGCTCATGGGGGTGAGCCGTACCCTTTACGGGCGCTTCGGGCATAAGATCCCGCTCGATCGCTTTATGCCGGTCTCGGCGGCGGGCCTTACCGCGTCCTATCTGCTGATCTCGCTCTCGCCCTCGCCCGTCGGCAGCCTGATCGGCTGCGCCCTCTGCGGTCTTACCGTCGGCGTGATGTGGCCCGGCACCGTCAGCACCGCCGCCGCGGCCATCCCCGACGGGGGCACCGCCATGTTCGCGCTGCTGGCGCTCTTCGGCGATATGGGCTGCTCCGGCGGCCCCACCCTCGTCGGCGTTCTCAGCGCGGGCGAGCGGGGCCTTAAAACGGGCATGCTCGCCGCCGTCTGCTTTCCGCTGGCGCTTTTCCTCTGCCTGGTTCTGCGGAAAAGGGGAAGCGTGAAGAGTGAAGAGTGAAGAGTCAAGAGATATACTCAAAGGGGAAGTGTATACATGAATATCCTTGTTGCCGGGGCGGGGCACGGCGGTCTGGTCGCCGCGGCGCTGCTCGCCCGCGCCGGGCACAGCGTAACGGTGTATGAGCGGGGCGAACGCGCCTCTCTCGGCCACGACTGGCACGATACCATGATGCCCGCCGCCTTCGATTTCTGCGGAATACCGCGCCCCGCGGGGCTCTTTACGCCCTATATCAAGGCGCGGCACCGCAACCCCGCCAAAACGGTGACTTTGGTCACCGATCCCGCGCCCGTAAAAAACGTATCCTACGTCGACCGCAAGGCGCTGATCGCCGTTCTGCTGAGATTCGCCGAGGAGAACGGCGCGGCGCTTGTCTTCGGTACGGAGGTCTTATCGCCCGTCTGCGATGAAACGGGCGTCAAGGGGGCGCTCGTTGCGGACAAAGACGGCGTAAAAGAAATCAAAGCCGATCTTGTGATCGACGCCGCCGGCATCGATTCGCCGCTCCGGCGGAATCTGCCGCAGCGCTTCGGTGTTACGCGGGAGATCGCGGCGCGGGATACGTATTTCGTCCGCCGCGCCTATTACAGCGCCAAAGAGGGGAGAGCGCCCTCCCGTCCCTATACGATCTGGTTTTTCCACAGCGGCGCGCCGGGGCTCGACTGGCTCATACGCCGCGAGAACTGCGCCGACGTGCTCGTTGGCGGCATCGGCGGGCTGGAGCCTGCCGCGGCCGACGCGGCGTACAGGGATCTCGCGGCGGAGTATTCCTTCATCGGGGAGAGCATCGAACGGGGCGATACGGCGATCCGCCATATCCCGCTCCGGCGCACGCTGGGGCTCTTCGTCGCCGACGGCTACGCCGCGGTGGGCGACGCCGCCGCCATGACGGAGCCGATGAACGGCTCGGGTATCACGCTTAGCATGAAGGCCGGCAAGATCCTTGCCGATACCGTGATCGCGGGCGGGGAGAAGGGCGCCGCCGCCGAGAACCTGTGGCGGTACGAATACGCCTATCAGAAGCACCTCGGCGAGGGCTTTCTGACGGACGACGTGCTGAAGGGCATGCTCGGCAGCCTTACGCCGGCGGATATCGACTATCTCTTCGAAACCGGCGTGCTCACCGCCAGAGAGATGCTGAAGGACCGTTCCCCCGTCGGCGTCTCATATGTTCTGAACAAAACGCGCGTGTTCGGCAGACCCTCGCTTTTCCCCGCGATCTGCCGCGCCGCGGTCAGACTCTCAAAGCTTTCCGCTTTAAAACGGGATATGCCCCGCTTTTGGGACCGCGCGGCGGTCTTTGCCTGGGCCGACCGGTACGAGAGCCTGTAAAAAACGATCTGCCAGGGAGAAGAAACGATGTTTTGTAAAAACTGCGGCAGCCATCTGGATAAGGGCGTTACCCTCTGTGAAAGCTGCGGATCTGTACTCGGCGACGGAACCATGTTCTGCGCGCAGTGCGGCGCCAAGCTCAGACAGGGCGCGTCGAGGTGCGATCAGTGCGGCGCGTCGGCGGATTTCGGCGTTCCGCGCAGCAGCGCGAAGAACAAACGGAATTCGTACCGGCGTTCGTCTGAGCCATATGCGGCCGGCGGCGCGTATAACGGGAGCGGCGCCTCAAACACGGGCAACCGCTATCCGGGCGGCGGCAACGTTTATCGGGGCGGTTCTTCCGCCGGCCCGTATCATACCTCCGGTCAGAACGACCCATCCGCCAACCCGTATCGGACGTCCGGCTCGTATCAGACCTCGGGCCGGAACGACCCTGCCGCCGGCCCGTATCAGGGTTCAAATCCGTATCAGACCTCGGGCCGGAACGACCCTTCCGTCAATCCGTATCGGACGTCCGGCTCGTATCAGGCTCCGCCCCAAAGCGGCGCGTATCGGGAACCCGGACAAAGCGGAACGTATCAGCCGCCCCGTACGCCGCAGGGCGATCCCGTGCCCGTTGTGGAGGTCCCCGGAACGTCGTTTGACGGCGAAGACTGGGTCCCGGCCGGAAAATCAAAGCTGGTCGCGGTGATCCTCGCGGTGATCTTTTTCGGTCTTGGCGTGCACAATTTTTATCTGGGCGAGTATAAGAAAGGCCTGCTGCGTCTGCTGACCGCCTGGTTTGGGCTGGGGTATCTGCTGACCGTCGTCGACATCCTTCGCATGCTCACAAATTCGTACCGGGTAGACCCGGACTCGTGGTTTCTGTAAAAACAAAGGAGGAATATGCGTATGAACGTATTGATGCTCAACGGTTCCCCGCACAAAGACGGCAACACGGCGCTGGCACTCGGCGAGATGCGCCGTGTGTTCGAGGCGGCGGGGATCGAAACGACGACGCTCCACGTCGGCAAAGAGGCGATCCGCGGCTGCGCCGCCTGCAATTACTGCGCCTCCCACGGCGCGTGCGTGTTCAGGGACGCCGTAAACGAGGCCGCGCCCCTGTTTGAGGCGGCGGACGGCCTTGTAGCGGCCTCGCCCGTCTATTACGCCTCCGCCAACGCGACGCTCGTCGCGTTTTTGGACCGGCTCTTCTATTCCACGTCCTTCGACAAAACGATGAAGGTCGGCGCGGCGGTGGCCGTGGCGCGCCGCGGCGGCTGCTCCGCCACCTTTGACGAGCTCAACAAGTATTTTACCATCAGCGGCATGCCGGTGGCGTCTTCTCAGTACTGGAATTCCGTGCACGGCAGAGCCCCCGGCGAAGCCGCGCAGGACGCCGAGGGCCTGCAGACCGTGCGCGCCCTCGCCGCCAACATGGCATTCCTGATGAAGAGCATCGCCCTCGGCAAAGAGGCCTTCGGCCTGCCCGAGAAGGAAGAACACCTCTGGACGCACTTTATCCGGTAGCGGCGACAGCCCGCGCAATTCTGTGAAAAAAGTTACGAAAGATGAAAGATGAAAGACGAAATCGGAAAACGCTTCGCGTTTTGATTTTATAAAATCGGGTACGGGCTTCAGCCCGTCCTTTTTTGTCTTTCATCTTTCGTCTTTTATTCCTTTAAAAAAGCCGGGATCTCCGAACAAGCGTCCGCAGATCCCCGTTTTTTTGTTTTATTCCCCGGGTACGTAATCCCTCGCTCTGACCATGTACGTCTTTACGTTCGCGGGGTCGGCGGCGCTGAGGTCGAAGACCCGGCCGCCGCGCAGGTCGTCGTGGCAGTAGCAGTCGTAGCTGAGTCCGGCGTCGTAGGTGAGCTTTACGCCCATGAACGTGCCCGTGCAGTCGTTGATGTGGTCGTGGCCCGCCACCACGGTCTTCACGTCGCCGCGCTCGACCATAGCCGCGAGCATTCCGGCGTTCACGGGGGAATTGCCCACGGTCTCGCGCATGATCCCCTCGTAATAGCTCTCCGCCGGGTTCTGGCAGAGGATCCGGTATTCCGGCAGCGGGATGTGCAGACCGAGCAGTCCCGGGATCCTGCGACCGGCCTGCTCCTCGAACCGCATCGAGCCGGCGTAATACCAAAGGACCTGTTTTACGTCCAGCGTGTCGTAGCCCGCCGCCCAGCCGTGCAGGCAGGAGGGGTAGGCGCACTGGTAATCCCATTTTGACGCGGGGTCGCCCAGGTGATACCGGCGCATGTAGTCGCCGAGGCTGTCGTGAGAATCGAGCATCCATACGTTGAAGAGGATCTCGCCGCCGTCTTCGGATCGGATCGGCAGCACGTAGTTCGTCTCGCCCCTCAGCGACGCCGGACCGCGCTTGGAGATACAGTGGCTCATCTCTTCATAAACCGCCATCTGTGAAAATGGCTTGTTCTCGTCGCAGTCGTGGTTGCCGAAAACGTGCGCCCAGGGAACGCCGCGCGAGGCCATCACGGCGTTTAAGTCCGTTAAGTACCCGCGCAGGTTTTCCGCGCTCTCCAACGCGTCGTGGTCGGCGACGTCGCCGAGGATGAGCAGCAGGTCGGGCTTTACGCCGTCGAGCAGCGCCGCCAGATCGCGCGTTAAGCGTTTGTCGTAATGCACCACGCCGTGCAGGTCGCTGATCGACAGAATGCGGAAACTGCCGTCGTGAAAGCGAAGCGGCAGCTTGTTCGGAAGCGCATAGGAGGCGGCAAACTCAGAAATCATACGCTTTCACCCGCTCCTTCCATTGGGACGGCGCGTCGCCGCCGGGGGCGCGGCATACGCCGACGTCCACGCCGTATTTTTCGCGCATCACGTATTTGACCGCCGCTTTTACGTCGCCCGCCTCCAGCAGAAAGGCGATGCGGTCGTTGAGCGTGTGCTGCAGCGCCCGTGCTTCGTCGAGCTTTCCCTCTTTCACAAGCGCGTACAGGCGCAAAAACTGCTCGCCCATCACGTTGTAGGTGGAGCCGATCGCGCCGTCCGCCCCCATGGCAAGGCCGCAGAGACAGGTCTCGTCGTAGCCGTTATAGAGGATCTTGTCAGGGTACGCCCGGCGCAGGCGCTCAAACAGATAATAGTCGCTGCCGGTGTATTTCACGCCGAGGATGCGCTCGTCCGAAAGCAGCCCGTCGAAGGCGGCGCGGTCCATTCCCACGCCCGAGAGCGCCGGGATATAGTAGAGGATCACGGGCAGGCCCGAGGCCTCCGCCAGATCGCGGTAGTAACCGGCGATCTGTTCGGGCGTATACTTATAGTAAAAGGGCGTTACGCTGCTGATCGCGTCGTAGCCGAAGCGGGCCGCCTTTTCCGCGTAACGCGCGGCCGCGCGGGTCGAAAGGTCGCCGACGTGCGCAATGAGCGTCGCCTTGCCCTTCGCCTCCTCCGCGCTCACGCGCATCACGGCCTCGCGCTCTTCGGGGGAGAGCAGAAAGGCTTCTCCCGTGCTGCCGCCCACGTAAAAGCCGCGGATCCCCGCCTGCAGCTCGGCGCGGATCATGGCGCGCTGCCCCGCTTCGCTGAATTCGCCCGCCGCGTCGAACGCGGTGAGCAGCGCGGAAAAGATCCCGCGAAACGCCTGTTTGTCCATCGTATCAGCCTCTTTTCATCTGTTTTTTTTGAACAGTATACGCCCGTTTTGACCCGATTGCAAGAAAAACGGGATTTTTTTTGCGTACAGGTGGAAAAAACGGTTCGGATATGATAGAATAGCGTCGAATACGCCGTTTTGATTTTTATATAAAGGTACGATCAGAATGAAAAACCGTTTCAGGATCTGTCTTTCTGTGATTTTATCGTGCGCCTGTCTGCTGCCGCTTCTGCTTTTTTCGGCCTGCGGCAAAGACGACGTGCACGTCGTTTACCTCGGCGTGCCGAATACCGCCGGCACCTTCGATCCGCAGGTCGCCTCCGATACCGCGGCGCGTATCATAGACCGCAGCATTTTCGAGGGGCTGACGGCGCTCGACGCCGCCGGAAAAGCCGTGCCCGCCGCCGCGCTCGGCTGGGAGGTGAGCCCGGACGGCCTTACCTATACCTTCCGCCTGCGCCCCGGGGATAAGTGGCACCTTACCTCGAACGCGGTCGAAGCGCTGGAGGGGAAGCTGCCCGCCGGTTTTTCGCCCGCCGTCACGGCGGATGATTTCGTCTTCGGTCTGCGGCGGGCCGTGGATCCCGCGATGGGCGCGCCGGACGCGGCCCTGCTCGCGAACATAGAAAACGCCGCGAAGATCCTGGAGGGGCAGGCTTCGCCCGATACCCTCGGGGTCTCGGCGCCGGATCCCTCCACCGTTGTGATCCGCCTTGTTTCTCCGCAGCCGGATCTGCCCGAGACGCTGGCGGAGCCCCTGTGCATGCCCTGCTGCGAGACCTTCTTCAACGCCACCGGCGGGCGCTACGGCCTGCTGATCAAATATCTGCTCTCGAACGGCCCGTTTTATCTTACCCGGTTCGACGAGACCTCTTACCGGCTGGCGCGCAACCCGGATTATGCCGGCCCCCTCGCCCCCAGGCTCGATTTTATCTGGTTCTACGTGCGCGGGGAGGAGAGCCGGCGCGTGGCCGAGCTGCGGCAGCTGGAGCTGGACGGCGCGTATATTTCGGAGGATTCCGCCCGAAGTCTTTCGGGCGCGCGCGGCTCTACGGTCATTTCTCTGCACGACGTGCTGCGCTGCATCCTTGTGAACCCCGCGGATCCGGTCCTGTCGCAGCCGAAGCTCCGCGCGGCGTTTTTTGCCGCCGCCTCTCTGGATGTGCTCTGCCGCAGCGCCGGGTTCGAGCGGGTGTACAACGCCTACCCCGGCGCAGTCGGGGCGGCCGCCGCCCGCGCTGAAGAGGGGGGAGACGCCCAGACCCTTCTGGCCGAGGGGCTTGCCGCGGCCGAGCGCGATACCGTTTCGCTCACGCTGCTCTGTGAGCAGCAGTATGAGGCGGCGCTGAAAGCCCAGCTGCAGATCTGGCAGGAGAAGCTCGGCATCCGTATGAATCTGAACGTTTCCGCTGTGGAACCGTCGGCTCTTGCCGCCGCCGTATCCTCCGGCGGCTACCAGCTTGCGTTCGCCCCCGTTACGGCGCAGTCGCCGGACGCGTGGGACTGGTTCGTCCGCTTTACGAAGGAGGGCAAAAACAGCGTACTGCCGCTGGAGGACAAGGCGTTTTCGGCTGCGCTCGACGGCCTGATCGGCGGCTCCGACGTTTCCGCGCTCGACAGGGCGGACCGCGCCCTGCTGAACACGCATACCGTGCTGCCCGTCTGGGAGGAGAGCAACTGCTTTTACTGCGCCCCCGGGGTTACAGGCGTGATCGTGCTGCCGGGCGCAGACCGGCTGTATCTTTACGCGGCCGACGCGGCGCACTGACCGGCTGACGGTTGTCAGCAGTCAGAAATGAGAAGCCGGCAGTGTCGGAGACCGTCCCTCACTTCTGACTTCTCATTTCTCATTTCTCATTTCTCACTTTTTCGATCGGATCTTATCAGTAAGGAAGGTTATTTGTATGTCCGTATTCAAGCCCTTTCGGGCGGTGCGTCCCGTGCCCGCCCACGCTGCCGAGGTGGCGGCGCTGCCCTACGACGTGATGACGAGCGAGGAGGCCCGCGAACGGGCGAAGGATAATCCGCTCTCGTTTCTGCACGTCGACAAGGCGGAGATCGATCTGCCCGTCGGCACAGACCTCTATTCAGACCCCGTCTATGAGACGGCGGCGAAGAATCTGAGAGCTTTAAGCGAGAGCGGCGTGTGCCGGCAGGATGAAACGCCTATGTTTTACGTCTACCGGCAGACCTGGCGGGGCAGGAGCCAGACCGGCGTGGTCGGCTGCGCCGGCGTGGACGATTACTTAAACGGCGTCATTCGTCGCCACGAGCTCACCCGCGCCGAAAAAGAGGCGGACCGCATCCGCCATGTGGATACCTGCGGCGCGAACACCGGCCCCATCTTTCTCGCCTACCGCCCGAGCGGCGCGGTAAAAGCCGTGCTCGACCGCGTAACGGCGGGGGAGCC
>CADBOC010000126.1 GCA_902796175.1 Oscillospiraceae bacterium
GGCGGAATCGTAGTCGGTCATCGGGATATAGGCCATAAAAACCTCCTTCAAGAATCAAAACGCAAAGCGTTTTCCGCTTTCATCTTTTATTTTTCATCTTTCGTCTTTTTTTTCATGCGTTCCGGTAGGCGAGCGCCATGGTTTTCGTCAGCGCCGCGGCGTCGTCGATGCCGAAGGGGGAGGGCGTTCCGTTCTCGATCGAATCGAGCCACGCGGTCAGGGGATCGGGCATGGCCTTCGGCAGATTCGGGAAGCGCCACCCTTCTCCCGTGTTATAGCACACGCGGTCCAGAAAGCCGCCGGCGAGGATCGTGCCCTTTTCGCCCGTCAGCTCAAAGGCGAAGGGGTCGCAGTTCGAGACGAAGCCCGTCTCGTTCACGCCGATCGCGCCGTTTTCAAACACAAGCGCCGTGAGGGCGTTGTCCTCCACAGCCTTGCCCGTTACGCTTGTAAAGGCCGAGGCGGCTTTCACGGGTTCGCCCAGCAGCCAGTTCAGCAGATACATCCCGTGCGCGCCGAGGTCCATCATCGCCCCGCCGCCGCAGATCCCGGGGTCGAAAAAGCTCTCGGGCAGCCAGCCCGCGATCGCGCCGTTGTGGGTGTTGCGCATGCGGCAGAAGGTGGGGCTGCCGACGAGGCCGCCGTCAAGGGCTTCTTTGATCCAGAGAAAATCGCTCCGGCACCGCCAGGGGAAGGAGATGCAGAAGCTGATCCCGCCGCGGCGTACCGCCTCGGCCGTGCGCTCGGCGGCTTCGGGCTCAATGCACAGCACCTTTTCCGTGAATACATGCTTTCCGGCGTTTGCCGCGGCGGTGATCGCCGCCTCGTGCAGGTTCGTTTCGCAGCACACAAGCACCGCGTCCACGTCCTCTCTGGCGCAGAGCGCCTCGGGGGTCGGCTCAAAGTCGCAGCTCTGCCCGGCCGCCGCCTGTTTTCCTCTTACGGGGTCCGGATCCCAGAGCGCGGTGATGCGGCAGCGGGGGTCCCGCCTTGCGGCGTTCGCGTAGCCGCCGAAGTGTACGTGCCAGGTCCCGGCAAGTCCGATCCTGATCATGGTTGTTCTTTCTCCTTTCGGTTTGTCCGTTCGGTTTTGTTCTTGAGTTTTCTGCCGCCGTATTCCAGCCAGAGCGACAGATCGCCGTTCGAGAGATCCGCCGCGCGGCAGGCCCTGCGCAGAATGCCGAGCAGCGCCGCGTAGTTTTCGCCGCAGCAAAGGTCGCGGGGTAAAAACGGATAAAATCCGCAGTGCCGGCGCAGCGCGAGCAGGCCTGTATCCGTATACCGGTTCGAAACAGGATAATCGCGCGGCGACAGGCAGGCGCAGTAGGTGATCGTGAGGTGACCGCCCTCCGGCGGCGGCGTCTCCGGCCACAAAACGTCCATCAGGCGCGTGGGCGCGTAAGGGTCGCAGCCCTCCGTCAGCGTTCGGGCGTCTGCGGCGGCGAGCTGTCGCGGGTCCGCCAGCCCGGCAGGTATGCCGAACGCGCTTTCGAGAAACGCAAGTCTCTCCTCTACGACGCCGGGGGAACCGTCCGTTTCGGGGGCGAAGAGCGCCGCCCGTTTCCGTTCCCGTTCGCCGTAAAACGGCTCGCGCCGGATCGCCTCCAGCGTCATGCGAAGCGCGCCGCGGTTCGGCAGGGGGATGGGAGCCGCCGCGTCCGCCGGGTCGCCGCCGCGGCGGGGCGGCGCGATCCCGCGACCTGTTCCGGCCGCGCGCAGATACCGCCGCAGAAAATGCAGCAGCGAAAGGGTCTCGGCGCTCTGCTCCGGCGAAAGCCCCTCAAACGCCTCCGGCAGCGACATGCGGTAATGGCGGGGCGTATCCGCGCCGTCGAAGAGCGTCGCAAGGTCGGTATGAGCCAGCGCGTCAAAAAGCCGTTCCCGCCCGGAAAGCGCGTTCTGCGTGAAATCGGCGGGGAACCCCGCATCCGTCATGATCTCATAAAGCGCCTCCCGCAGCGTTCCGGCGGTCTGCGCGAAGGAGCTTTCCCGCGTCATCACTCTCCGCCCTTCGTCCAAATCTTAACAGAACCAGTATAGAACAAGCCGACGCAAATGTCAAACGGTAATTCGTTCCCAAAAAACCGCATTTCGTTCCGAAGGGCTTGATTTTTTCCTGTCTCTTTGATAGAATGAGTAAAAATTTTTTATGGGATAGGAGGATCCTGTTTATGAAAAAGTATCTCGCGGCGATGCTCTGCCTTTCCGTTGCCGCCGTAAGTCTGATCCTGCCCGGCTGCCGCTCCAAAAAAACGGACGCGCTGCCGACCGACGGGGATGCGCTCTCCGATCAGGCGCGTACCGCCGGAACGGAAGCGGCGGGATCCGGCAGCGCAGCCGGTACGGAAAAAGAGGAAACAGAGAAGCATACCGGCAAAGAGAAAACGACCGCCTCCGCGACGGATAAAAAGAGCGTTGAAACGGAGGCCTCTTCCGAAACAGACGGGCGCGGCGACGGCGAGACCGACCCTGAGACCGAAGCCCCTGAGACCGAAGCCCCGAAGGGCGACGCACTGGCCGGCGTATCTTCCAAAGGCTATCTGATCGAGGTGCGCGGCGGCGTTACCTATGTAAACGGCGTGCTGATCGCGAACAAGACCTACGCGCTGCCCGCCTCCTACGGCCCCGGCGGCCTGACGGATGAGACCGAAGCCGCCTTCGACGAGATGCAGGAGGCGGCGGCCGATGACGGGATCGACCTCTACGTCGTCTCCGGCTTCCGCTCCTACAGCCTGCAGGAATCGCTCTATAACCGCTACGTCTCCGAGGACGGCAAGGCGGCGGCCGACCGCTACTCCGCCCGCCCGGGTCACTCGGAGCATCAGACCGGTCTCGCGATGGATCTCAACGACGTTTCCTATTCCTTCGCCGATACGGCGGCGGGGCGCTGGGTCGCCGCGAACTGCTGGCGCTACGGCTTTATCCTGCGCTACCCCGAGAACAAGGAATCCGAGACCGGCTACCGCTATGAGCCGTGGCACGTGCGCTATCTCGGCAAGGAGCTTGCCGCGGACGTCTATCAGAGCGGCCTGAGCCTGGAGGAGTACCTCGGCATTACGTCTGAATATCAGAGCTGAACGGCTATCACGTTTTGGGCGCTTCCGAATAGAATGGAACGAAACCATTCGATCGGAGGCGTTTTTTATGCACATTCAAGCGAATCCGCCGGGCGCGTCCTTCTTTCTGGGGGCGAGTACGCCCGGCGGTTTTTATTCCCTCTTCGGGCAGCTGGCGGATCCCGCCGGCGGCGGAAGGCTTTTGATCATAAAGGGCGGCCCGGGGACGGGCAAATCCTCGCTCATGCGGCGTATCGCGGGGGCGGCGGCGCAGAGAGGGCTGTACTATGAGCAGATCTTCTGCTCCTCGGATCCCGACAGCCTTGACGCGGTGATCCTGCCCGGGCTCGGTCTTTCGGTGGCGGACGGCACCCCGCCGCACACGCTGGAGCCGCGTTACCCGGGCGTTTGCGAAACGCTGCTGGATCTCGGCCGTTTCCGGAACGACGCCGCGCTTGCCGCCCACAGGGAGGAGATCGTGGCGCTGACAGACGAAAACCGGGCGCAGCACGCGGCGGCCGCCGCGTTTCTGAAGGCGGCCGAAAGCGTTACGGCGGAGATCGACGCCGCGGCGGAGGACGCGCTGGACGAAGCCGCCCTGCACCGCTTTGCCGTTCGCTTCGCTGCCTCCTTCGTCGCCTCCGCCGCTTCGTCGCCGGGGCGCGAGCGCCTCCGGTTTTTAAGCGCCTTCACGCCCGTCGGCATTAAGGTGCTGGACGAGGGCTTTGGCGGCCCCGACCGCCGCACGGTGGTGCTCAGGGATGAATACGGCCTTGCGGCCAATGCGATATTGACCGTGCTTTCGCAGGCGGCGACGGCCGCGGGCTTCGACGTTGTGCGCTGCCCCTGCCCCACCGCGCCGGAAAGCAGAACGGAGCATCTGTTTGTGCCGGGGCTTTCGCTCGCGGTCGTGACCGCGAACGCTTTCCACCCCTTCCCGGGGGAGGCTGAGCGCACGGTGAGCTGCGCGCGCTTTTACGACCGCGGGTCCCTTGCCGCCTCAAAAAACCGGCTGCGCTTCTGCCGCCGGGCGCGGCGCGAGCTGTACGACGCGGCGGTCGAAAAGCTCGCGGCGGCAAAGGGTGTGCATGACGCGCTGGAGCGGCACTACATCCGCGCCATGGATTTTTCAGCCCTGAACGGCTGCGCCGACCGCCTGATCGCGGATATTTTCGGCGCATAACGGGGCTCAAACACGCATATACTGGGGCATGACCGCAGTTTGAAAGGAGCGTTTTCCCCGTTATGCCGAGATCGAGTACCGTTCCCCGCCGCGCCGTGCTTTACGCGGCGGCGATCCTCTCCGCCGCGTTTGCCGCGCTGTGCTGGTCGCTGCGAAAAGCCGCCCCGCCCGCCGTGCCCGCGGCAAAGCCGGAGAACGGCGCGTATTCCGCCTCCGCCGGCGCCGAAGGGGAGTCGGACCGGCGCATTCTGCCCGTTCTTATGTACCACAGCGTATGCGCGGATCCCCTGAGCCCCAGCGAATACGTGCTTTCGCCCGACGCGCTCAGGCAGGATCTGGCTTTTCTGAAGGAGCGCGGGTATCAGACGGTCTTTCTCAGCGACGTGCTGGCGTTCGCGGGCGGCGGGGGCGATCTGCCCGAAAAGCCCGTGGCGATCACCTTCGACGACGGGTATCTCAACAATCTGACGGAGGCCCTGCCGCTGCTGCGCGAATACGGCGCGGTGGCGGAGATCAGCGTCGTCGGCGCGTTCGCGGACGCCGCCGAAACGGAAAGCTACCGTTCGCCGAGGTATTCGTATCTCCGTTGGAGCGAGGTGCGGGAGCTGCTGGCGAGCGGCTGCTTTGAGCTCGGCAGCCATACCTACGATATGCACGCGCTTTCGCCCAGAGAGGGGCTCTCCCGTATGCCCGGCGAATCGCAGGCGGCGTATGAGACGGCCCTGCGGGCGGACGACGGCAGACTCCGCGCGGCGCTTCTGCGCGAAAAAATCGGCGATACCGTGATCTGCGCCTACCCCTACGGCGCGGGCGGCAAAGACGCGCGCGGGGTCCTCTCAGACCTCGGCTACACGGTTTTTCTGAGCTGCGGGGAGCATGTGAACCGCATACAAAAAAACGCGCCCCTGCCGGAGCTGGGGCGCTTTCACCGCGCGGCGCGCTACACCACGGCGGAATTTATGGCGAGGGCGCTCGGGGAACCGTGAGCGGCGCCGTGACGGCCGTTCGTTTCAGAGCCCGGCCGAAGAGGTGATTGCGGCCCCCGATCTCGACTCTGTCGGCGTACACGCGGATCAGAACGCCCTTTCCGGGCAGCTCTGTGCCGCCCATGAATACGGAGCCGTATTCGCAGCAGGGCAGGTTCACGCTTACAATGTGTTCGCCGACCCGTTCCACCGAACGCGGCGGCAGCCCGCGAAAGCCCTTGAGCGGAAAGTGGAGATGCCCGCTGATATAGAATACGTTCTCGTGCCGGTCGAGCGCCGCCTGCAGGCGCCGGCTTACCGCGTCGTCGACAAAGCCGCCGCCGTGGCGGCCGCCGGCGCCGTGCGTACCGTTGAGGGGAAAGTGGCAGAGCACAAAGACCGGCTTGCCGGGGTGCTCCGCCGCCGCTTCGGCGAGGGCCGTCTCGAACCAGGCGAGCTGCCGGTCAGAGAGAAAGCCGTCGGTATCCGTCGATTCGGGGCCGAGCGTCAGAAAGGGATACCCGCCGATCTCGCAGGAAAACCAGACCTCGGTATGTTCGCTGCCCGTCAGGACGTTCGTGTGCCGCAGAAACCGTTCCCGGGCGGGGGCGTAGTCGTGGGGCGTTTTGTAGGATTCCCACGTATCGTGGTTGCCCATGGCGATCAGCAGCCGCCGCCCGCCGGTGAGCCGCTCCGTCAGCCGCCGGAAGGCGCGCCAGTTTTCCTCGTTGCCGTTGTCTGTGCAGTCGCCGGGGATCAAGACCGCGTCGGGCTGAACGCGCCGCGACAGATCCCGGTATACGGGCAGCAGCACAAGCCGGCGGCAGAGCGCTTTGGTCTGGTGCGGGTCGCCGATCGCCGCGATGCGCAGGCGCTCGTCCGCCGTTTTCGGGGGGAGCCTTGTGAAGAACGGGCGTTTCACGGCGTTATACCAGCTTTTTCAGCCGGCTGTTGCTCGCGATGACAAAGAGACGCATACGGGGCTCCAGCGGCGCCGCGGGGTCGATCTCGGTGCTCACGGTTTCGTCGCGCATCACGGCGATCACGTTGACCCCGTAGCGGCGGCGCATGTCGAGCTGCTGCAGGCTTTTGCCCGCCCACTCGGGCCTGACCGGGATCTCGAGCATCGAGATCTCGGGCGAGAGCTCAAAGATGTCGGCAAAGCCGGAATTCAGCAGACCGTGCGCAAGGCGTACGCCCGAGTCGTATTCGGGGAACACGACCTGGTCCGCGCCGACGCGCTCCAGAATGCGGCGCTGCAGCTCGTCCGCGCATTTTACGATCACCTTGCCGACGCCCGCGTCCTTGCAGAGCATGGTCGTCAGCACGCTGCTTTCAAGGCTGCCGCCCATGGCGATGATCACAACGTCGACCGAGCCGACGTCGAGCGCCTCGAGCACGTCCGCGTCCGTTACGTCCGCGCATTTGCATACGGGCAGCGTATCGATCAGATCCTCAACGATCGCGGCGTCGCGGTCTACCGCCAGCACCTCCGCGCCGTTTTCCGCAAGGGTCACGGCGGCGGCTCTGCCGTACCGCCCGAGCCCGAAGACCGCATAGGTCTTTTTTTGTTTCATCTTAAAAACCGTTCCTTTTTCGTTTTTATCCTACGCTTAGTGGTTCCGTCGGGTTTTTTACCACGTTTTCGCTCTCGCGGCGCAGGCTGAAGGCCGCGGCGAGGGAGATGGGTCCGACGCGCCCGAGGTACATGTTCGCGATCACGATCCATTTGCCGGCTTCGGGGAGCGTCGGCGTTAAGCCGCGCGTCAGGCCCACCGTCGCGGTGGCGCTCACGGTCTCGTACAGCAGGTCCGCGAGCGGGCAGTCGGTCGCCGCGCCGAGCGCCAGCGTGGAAAGACTCAGAATGGCAAAGCTCGTCGCCGCGACGGCCGCCGCTTTTTTGACCGTATCGGGCGAAACCGAACGGCCGAAGACGGATACGTCCTGCCGGTTTTTCACAGAAGAGGCCGCCGTCGCGGCCAGCACGAATACCGTTACGGTCTTGACGCCGCCCGCCGTTCCCACCGGCGAGCCGCCGATGAACATCAGCAGCAGAGAGACAAAGACCGAGGGGGGCGTGAGCGCCTCCTGCGGCAGGGCGGCAAAGCCCGCGGTGCGCGTGGTGACGGACTGAAAGAAGGCCCCGAGCAGCTTCTGCCCGAAGGGGAGAGACCCGAGCGTAGCGGGGTTCTTCGCTTCAAACACGAAAAACAGCGCCGTGCCGCCAAGGAGCAGCGCCGCCGTCGCCGAAAGCGCCAGCTTGCTCTGCAGGCGCAGAGAACAGGCCCGGCGCCGTCTGCCGCTGCGGTTCTTTTTCATGAGCCCCAGCACGTCCCACCAGACCGGAAAGCCGAGCCCGCCGAGCACGATGAGCGCCGCCGTCGCCGAGAGAAAGAGCGCGTCGTCCCGAAAAGAGCAGAGGCTGTCCGCGGCAAAGAGGTCGATCCCGGCGTTGCAGAACGCAGATACCGCGTGGAACACGGCGTACCAGATCCCCCTTGCGCCGAAGCGGCGGCAGAGAGAGGGCATGCACAGCAGCGCGCCGCCGCCCTCAACGGCGAGCGTGCCGAGGATCACGCGGCGCACAAAGCCCACGATCCCCGAAAGGGTGTTCAGGTTGAACGCGTCCTGCAGCAGCAGGCGGTCTCCGAGCCCCATGCGCCGGTGTATCCCGATCATGAGCCCCGCAAGGCAGGTGATCACCCCGAGCCCGCCGATCTGGATCAGCAGCAAAATCACGATCTGGCCGAACACGCTCCAGGTAAAGGCGGTGGGCACGGTCACAAGGCCCGTGACGCATACCGAGGTCGCGGCGGTAAAGACCGCGTCCGAAAAACGCGGTTCAGCCCCCGGCGCGCGGCTCACGGGCAGGCTCAGCAGCAGCGCGCCGAGCCCGATGGCCAGCAGAAAGCTGAACAGGATCCAGTGAACGGGCGTGAACGCGCTGCGTCTGCCGCGTTTCGGTTCCAGTCTTTTCACCGGCGGCCGCCTCCGCCGAACACGTCTGATTCGATGTAATCCACACCGAGCGCGGCGACGCGGGCGAGCTCCGCTTCGTCGTTCACGGTCCATACGCCTACCTCCAGCCCGCGGGCGTGGAATTCATCCGTCATCTGCTGCGTGATCACGACGCGGTCCGCGTCGATGGAAATGCCATGGTCAAAGCAGCGCTCATAGTGGCTCTCGCCCGTGCCGTAGGTGTACATCAGCGGCAGCTCGGGGAAAAGCTCCCGCGCCATCAGCAGGTTGTCGAAATCAAAGGACTGCAGAATGCAGCGCTTTAAGTCGTAGATCTCCTCCGCCATCGCGAATACGCCCCGCACCTGTTCGCGCGTAAAGGGGCCCTTGAGCTCCACAAAGCAGACCATGCCGTTGTCGCGCATGATCTCAAGGTACCGCCGCAGCGTACAGAGATATACGTCTTCGTCCGTCAGACCGTTCTTCAGCGGCTTTTCGCTGAGCTCGGCAAAGGTCGATCCCGATACCTTTCTGACCGTGCCGTCCGAAAACACAACGTCGTCGTCGTGGCTCGTTACATATACGCCGTCCTTTGTCACGCGGATGTCGGTCTCCGCGCCGCCGGAACGGTGTTCGGCGGCCTTTAAGAACGCGATCTCGGTATTCGGCGGATATACGGAAGAATAGCCGCGGTGCGCGATCATGCAGATTTTGCTCAGATCCATGTAAGCGTCCTCCCATACGGATATTGAAGATAGGTCAAGTATATACCGCGCTTCCCGTTTTTGTCAAGGAATTCCCGCTTTTGCTTGCAAAACGCGGCGGGGGTATGCTATACTGTATTTAAGCTTGATTTCGGCAACATACGGTATGATGAAAAAAAAAGAAAGGAACGGCGCCGTTCTTACAGGCGCCCGGTAAGAAAATGAAAAAACAACGTTTTGTTCAGGCCGCCGCCGCAGTGATCCTGCTGTTTTCCGTTCTGGTCTCTCTCTCGGGCTGCGCCGGCCGGTCGAACCGCTTTGTAGGCAGGTGGCAGAAGACGACCGGGGACAACGGCGCGAAGCAGGCCGTGCTCGAATTCCGCAGAGACGGCACCGCCTCTCTCGACGGCGAGGAGGTCTCCTACAAGATCCTTGACAATAAGCTCGAGATCCGCCGCGGCTTTTATTATTATGAGGTCGCCTACGAATTCGACGGCTCCAAAAAGCTCACGCTCACAGCCGACGACGTCGCCTATTCCCTGACGGGCAATTACGAAAAACTGAAAAAGTAACGCCGGTTTTGTTCGGTTTTACCAATGCGGCGGCGGCGAAACTGTGAAAAATCATGCATTGACAGACCGCGCCGGGCGCTGTATAATAACAATGAATCGGAATAACTTGCAGAAAGGTGTGCTTACAATGGATGAGAATACGGTCATGACGGAAGAAAATCAGGAGACAAACGTACACGATAAAGTCGGCGGAACGTTTTCCTTCCTTCCCGCGGGCGTTCAGGTGCTGATCGACTGGGTGATCTTCCTTTTCGCGACGCTTGCTTCTTATTTCACCAAGAAAAACAGCTGAACAGGGCAAACTGTCAACGCCGCATGCGGATCGACCCGCCTGCGGCTTTTTTTGAAAGGAGCAGCTATGAAACCCTTAAAGCCAAACCGCCGCACCGCGGCGGCGATTTTAGGGGGCAGCCTCGCCGCCGCCGCCGCGCTCTTCCCCGGCTGCAACCGGATGGCCGCCGTGTACGGCCCGCCGCCTGTAATGCCCGGCGATACCGCCGGCTTCGAGCGGTCGACGGAATACGCCCCGAACGAAAACCCGGAGAAGCCCGTCCGCGACCTGACCGAAAAGGAGGCGCCCGGATCGACGGAATTCGATCCGTACGAAAACATACCCGCCGAGGTGTACGGTCCGCCGCCGGAGATGGATATGGATGAGGAGTCGGAGGAAGCCGCGGAGGACGCCTTTGAACCGGAGGCGGAGCCTTCGGAAGCCGCGGAGTAAGCGATGAGGGAGCTCAAACGCCGGCATCTCGCCGAGCTTGCCGCCTACACCGAAACGCTGTATAAACAGCCGCGTCTGAAACACCTGTTTCTGGAGCTGA
>CADBOC010000127.1 GCA_902796175.1 Oscillospiraceae bacterium
ACGTCCCCCCGCGGGGGCAGTACGTACTTGTCTTTGCCGCCGAGAAACGGCGACATCGCGGTGCAGAGCGTCTTACCCTTGACCAGGTCCACCAGCACGGCCGAAACGTAACCGCCGAGCGAGATGTTCGCAAAGCTGATCTGCGCCATGTAGCGCCCGTTCGAGAGCTGATAGAAATCCCACTCTTTGCGGCGGAGTTCCTTTTTGACCCGCGTACGGTCGTAGGTGAATACGTTATGCCGCGCCCAGCCCTTTGCGAGCAGCGCGCCGTTTTCATCCAGCAGGGGCGTTTCTTCCGTGTATTCGCGCTGGGCGCTGCTGAAATCGCCGTCAAGCCAGCTTTTGTAGGTCCTTTCCACGATCATGGCCTCCCGTTTTTTCTTTCATCATAGCATATCTTTCTCAAAAGAACAAGACGCCGGATCAAAAACGGCGGTCAAAACGCGCAAAAAAATATGAAATTTTGAAAAAAATGTGCGAAAATTATGAAATGTTCATAAACAGGCAATTGATTTTCACCACCGGCTGTAGTAAAATAAGAATCGGATCTCCGTCTCTCGGGGGAGGGCGGTCTATCCGCTGTTTTCCGTTCGGGAACAGTGAAACGCTGAAAAGAGAGGAACTTACGGCAATGCTTCCACCAGTAGAAGACCTGAACTGTTATGAGTACCTGAAGACCTGCACCGGCATTTACGGCGACGTGGATATGATGCAGCACTTCGGCGTGCGCTACAAACGCAGCGCGATCCTGCGCGACGTCAACGCCATGGCCGCCTACTTCCAGAACGAGCTGGGGCTCAAGCGCGGCGACGTGTACACGCTCTTTATGACCACCACCGTGCAGGGCATCATCTGCTTTTACGCCCTCAACGAGATCGGCGTGATCGCGAACATCGTGCACCCCATGATGAGCACCGATTTTCTGCGCGAGACCCTCGCGGACGTTCACGCCAAGGGCGTGATGATCCTCGACATTCTGTCGAAGGACCATGTGAAGACCATCAACGACAGCGGCCTGCCCTGCCTTGTCTGCTGCTCCTCCGACTATTCGAGCGGCCTCAAGCGCGCGGGGACGATGGCGGGCGAGCGCATCGCGAAGGCGGTGTTCCCCAAATTCAACAACGCCACCTACTACCGCGACGCGCTGAAAACCTTGAAGACGTGCACCCCCGCGGCGCATTCCGGCGCAGACATCGCCGTTTACTTAAACGGCGGCGGCACCACGGGCAAGAGCAAGACCATCAAGCTCACCGGCACCGCCATCAACGAGCTGGTGCAGCGCGTGAGCGATCTGGATGAGATCCATATTCCGGGCGAAGAGGCGGAGGTCATCGTGCTGCCGATGTTCCACTGCTTCGGCCTTTGCGTCGCCATCCATATGGCGCTGTGCAACTCGGCGCGCATCATCCCCATGATGCAGTTCGACGCGAAGCTCTTCACAAAGCTCATGCGGCAGAACCTGGTCGTCGGCTTCGGCGGCATACCGCTGATGTTCGCAAAGCTCATGCGGGATAAACACTTCGACGGGCCGTGGCTCAAGAACATCCGGCTGATGTTCTGCGGCGGCGACGACGTGAGCGACGCCTTCCTTGATGAGTTCAACGGCTACTTCGAAAAATGGGGCGCGGTCGGCAGACTGCGTCAGGGGTACGGGCTTACGGAGATCGGTTCCGTTTGCTGCACGAACTCCAATACAGACTACCGCCCCGGCTCCATCGGCAAGGCGCTTCGAGGCGTTACCGTTGAGATCTGGGACGACGACCATAAGCGGGTGCCCAACGGCACCGTCGGCGAGATCTGCGTCTCCGGCCCCACCATCATGGCGGGCTACTATACGCAGGACGGGCCCGAGGACCTCGGCCTTTACACCGACGAAAACGGCGAAAAGTGGGTGCTCTCGGGCGACCTCGGTTATCAAGACGACGACGGCTACTTCTTCTTCGCCGGCAGAAAAAAGCGCGTGATCATCATCTCGGGCTATAACGTATACCCGAACGACATCGAGAAAAAGCTCTCGGATCTGCCGTGGATCAAAGACGTGTGCGCCGTACAGGGCTGGCAGGGCGACCGCAGCATCGTGCGGCTCTACGCCTCGCTCAAAGAGAGCGGCGACGAGGAGGCGTACAGAGAAGAGATCCGCCGTGTGTGCGAAGACAGCTTCTCCAAATTCTACGTTCCGCGCGAGATCGTGTTCCTGAAAGAGCTGCCCCAGACCCCGCTGATGAAGGTCGACTTTATGAAGCTGACTCAGATGCGTCCGGGCGACGCAGTTTACAAATAAAACAAAAGGAGTGTTGCCACTTGATCGAGATCAATCCGCGTTACTGCAAAAGCTGTGGATACTGCATCCGGTTCTGTCCGAAAAAGGTGCTCGCGATGGGCGACGAGCGTAACCGCCGCGGGTATTTCTACCCCGTGACGGCGAACGCCGGGGCGTGCATCTCGTGCGGGATCTGCGCGTCCGTCTGTCCCGAAGCCGCGATCACGCTGCCGGGGAAAGGAGAGTGCGACAATGGGTGAAAAACGATTCATGAAGGGCAATGAGGCCATCGCAGAGGCCGCCGTGCGCGGCGGATGCCGTTTCTTTGCCGGTTACCCCATCACGCCCCAGAACGAGATCCCGGAGTATCTCTCGTGGCGTCTGCCGGAGGTCGGCGGCGTTTACGTGCAGGGCGAGAGCGAAGTCGCGAGTGTGAACATGGTCTACGGCGCGGCCGCCATGGGCACGCGCAGCATGACCAGCTCCTCCGGCCCCGGCATCAGCCTGAAGGCGGAGGGCATCTCTTACCTTGCGGCGGCCATGCTGCCGGCGCTCATCGTCAACATCAGCCGCGGCGGGCCGGGGCTCGGCTCCATTCAGCCCGCGCAGAGCGACTACCTGCAGGCGACGAAGGCGCTGGGCCACGGCGGCTTCCACTGCATGGTCTTCGCGCCCAATTCCGCGCAGGAGGCGGTGGATATCGTCTACGACGCGTGGGAATATGCCGAGCGCGACCGCAACCCCGTGCTGGTGCTGATGGACGGCTGTCTCGGCAACATCATGGAGGAGGTGGAGCTGCCCCCCATGAAGGAGCGCACGGACGCCGATATCCCCGAGTGGAGCCTTTCGCGCCGCAACGGCCGCGATTATCAGGGCAACATCACGCCCATCTACACCGAGCCGATCCTCGAGGGCATCAACATGATGGCCGGCGAGATGTATAAGCAGTGGGAAGAAGACGACGTGAAGGTCGAGGAATTCATGACCGAAGACGCCGAATATATCGTGGTCGCCTACGGCATCGCCTCCCGCGTTTCGAAGGAAGCGGTGCTCACGCTCCGCGAAAAGGGCGTTAAGATCGGCCTGATCCGCCCCATCACGCTGTTCCCGTTCCCGAAGGCTTCGCTCCGCGATCTGGATTACAGCCGCGTGAAAGGGATCATTGACGTGGAAATGACCATCCCGGCGCAGATGCGCGAGGATATCGAGCTGCAGGTGATGGGCCGCTGCCCCGTCTATGAGTACGGCCGTTCCGGCGGCTGCCTGCTCGACGACGACGGCGTGCTCGAAGCCATTGAAGAGATCATTGCGGGAGGGAACGACGAATGACGGAATATAGCAGAGCGTCCCTTTTGGCGGACGCGCCCAGCGGCTACTGCCCCGGGTGTCTGCATTCTCTTGCTACAAAGCTGATCGCGGAGGTCATCGACGACCTCGGCCAGCAGGATAACAGCCTGAACGTGATCTCGGTGGGCTGTTCGGCGCTGAACATCCTGTACTGGGGCGGCGACTTTCTGAGCGTCGCTCACGGCCGCGCCCCCGCCGCCGCCACCGGCATCAAGCGCACGAACCCCGAACGGCTGGTTTTCGCCTATCAGGGCGACGGCGACCTTGCCGCCATCGGCCTTGCGGAGATCATGAGCGCGGCGAACCGCGGCGAAAACTTTACGGTGATCTTCGCCAACAACCAGACCTACGGCATGACCGGCGGTCAGATGGCGCCCACCACCCTCATCGGGCAGAAGACGACCACCACCGTTTACGGCCGCGATCCCGCCACCACCGGTTATCCGCTCAAAATGTGCGAGCTGATCTCCACGCTCGAAGCGCCGCGCTACGTCGCCCGCTTCGCGCTCAATTCCCCCAAGGGCGTGAACGACGCCCGAAAGGGCATCAAAAAGGCGTTTGAGATCCAGCTGGCGGGCAAGGGCTTCACCTTTGTGGAGCTGCTCACGAACTGCCCCACGAACTGGAAGCTCTCGCCGCTCGATACGCTCGAATACATGAATACGAATACGATCCCGTACTTCAGACCCGGGGTCTATAAAGATACGGAGGCGGATGCGGAATGAAAACCTCGTTTGTATTTTCAGGCGCGGGCGGTCAGGGCATTATGAGCGCGGGCATCACGCTGGCGCAGGCCGCCATCGATATGGGCAAGCACGCCACCTATCTGCCCGAATACGGGCCCGAGCAGCGCGGCGGCAGCGCAAAGTGTACCGTGGTGGTCAGCGACGACCCCATCGTATCGCCCCTGCCGCGGCAGTGCGACAACCTGATCGTGATGAACGCGCAGGCGTACGAAAAGTTCTTTGAGGACTTAAAACCCGGCGGCGTGCTGCTGACGAATTTAAACCGCGTGGCCGAGGCGAACGACCGCGACGACGTGCGGCTGCTGCCCGTGCCCGTGGACGATATCGCGCTGGAGCTTGGCAACCCCAAGACCGCGAACATCATTCTGCTGGGCGTTCTCACCGGCGCGACCGGCATCGTTTCGCGCGAGATCTTCGTGCAGAGCCTGACCGAAAAATTCGGCAAAAAGCCCGAGGTGCTGGATATGAACATCCGCGCGCTGGATAAGGGCATTGAGATCGGCAAACAATATAAAGCGTAAAACCGTAAGGAAGGGGATATTATCATGGCAAAAATCGGCATCGGCACCTGGAGTGGCAAGATCAACGTGCGTCTCGCCAAGGGCGAGGTACAGTTCACCATCGGCGAGGACGCGAACGGCGATTACAAGATCGACGTAAAGCTGCCCGGCGCGCTCAAGAGCGCCAAGATCAAATTCATGAATCTGGTGGAAGAGCCCGACGGCAAGACCATCTCGGGCGAAGGCACCATCAGCGTGCTGCCCGGCAGAAAGCTGACCGGCGCGTTCACCTTTGAGGCGGATACCTTCACGGGCGAGATCAAAGCGCCCGTCGTAGGCAAGATCCAGATCACCGACGGCAAGCGAATCGGCTAAAAGGGTAAGACAATAAAAGAGGGACCGGCTTTTGGAAAGACGGTCCCTCTTTTGTTTTGAGACAGAAGAAGAGAGGATAAAAAGCGATAAAACAGTATTCATCTTCAGAATCTTTGTTCATAATCTTTTCTTCTCCGAAATCTCCGGGAATATTCCAGGATAAAACAAAAGAATTGTCTTCGATTTCAGATACTTGTGAAACCGTTTCTGTAGAATGATTAACGGTTGAAACGCTTGTGTTGGGATCGTTTTCGCTGTTTGATCCGCTTAAACCTATCACAAGATAAAGGATCCATGCCGCCGCTGTCAAACCGTATTTTAACGCAGGTTTCATTTCTTTTCCATTTTTGCCTCGCACTTCGCCTTGGTTTTCTCTGCAAAACTGTGTGTTTGTGCTGCCGTTTATTCAGTTGTTCCTGTTCCCGCAGCATTTTGAACGAAATCTGAGTGCCGCAGTATTCACATACCCTGCCTTCTCCGTTCTCCGCGCCGCATGATGGGCATTTCATTGCGATCGATCCTTAATGATAAAAGCAGGGAATAGAAAAACTGTCGGGAGAACCCGAAGGTTCCCCCGGCAGTCATATTTCAGATTCTCGTTTTAGTACGCGATCTCCCAGTCCTGGAGGAACTCAAGGCCGATCTCGGTGTTGTTCACGGTCACAACGATGAAGGCGGTCGCTTTGTCGAAGTGCAGAATGCAGGGGCAGTCGAACTTGAGGGCGGTGATGTGGCCGCTGGCCTTATCCACGGTGGCGGTCACCGTACCGGTGGGGTAGTAGGCGTGCAGGCCCTCGAACTTCACGAGCGCGCCGGCGGCGCCGGAGACGTCCTCGGTGCGAAGCAGGGGGCCGATCTTGCCGGCGGAACCTGTGCCGGGCTGGCAGTCGGTCTCCATTTTGTCGTCGGTGCCGGTGGATTTCAGCACGATCTCGTAGGAGCTGCCCTTATCCGTGCAGGTCGCGGCGGAGACGTCTGCCGCCGTCATCGTGATCTTGCTAAGCGTTTTGGGCGGCAGATCCTCTATGCTGCCGGCGAGGGGCTTGGCATCCTCCTTCATGAACTGGTTCATGAGGGTGGTGGCAAGGCCCGCGAGACGCTCGTTGCCGCCGACCTCTACGTAGTTTTTATAGTTTTTCGTGTAATCGTAGGTGCGGGTGATGGATTTTGAATCCGTCGCGATCTTATTGTAGGCGGTCACATAGTAGGCGACGATCTCCTCTTTTGTGGAGGGCGCGCCGCTGTTCGCGGCAGGGGACTGCGTCGCGGGCGCGTTGGTCGCGGCCGGCGTGTTCGCGGCGGCCGGGGCGTTGGTCGCCGCGGGCGCGTTGGTCGCCGCGGGCGCGGCTTCGGTCGGGGCTGCGTCTGTCGGCGCCGCGGGCGCATCCGTGGGTACGGCGGCGGGCGTCTCGGCCGGCGCTGCCGTCGCGGGCGCGGCCGGTGCGCCGCCGCGGCCGCCGCCGAATACGTTGAGCACGTCGGAGGGCAGCTTGATCACGACCTTGGAACAGCCCGTAAGGCAGAGCGAAAGCGCCAGCGTGAGCAGGAGCGCCAGAGAAAGGACCCTTTTTTTCATCTTCATTCCTCCAACGGCGGCGAGACGCCGCCGCATTCTTTATCTATACTATAATACCGAAAATGCTTTGTCTTGTCAATAGTGAAAATGGCTTGATTTCTGCATACCCGGTATGTTAGAATAAAAGAAAAACAGGAGATACGGAGTTATGATCTATAAAAAATTCAAGGATCTGTCGCTTTCCGCTCTGGGCTTCGGCGCGATGCGGCTGCCGGTGACAGACGGCGACGATACGCGCCCCGACGCGGACGCGGTCCGGGAGATGGTAAAGAGCGCCTTTGAGGGCGGCATAAACTATTTTGACACCGCCTGGGGGTATCACGGCGGCAATTCCGAGCGCGTGATGGGGGAGGCGCTTTCCGCATACCCGCGCGACAGCTTTTATCTTGCCACCAAGTTCCCGGGTTACAGCCTGTCGAACATGGGCAGGGCTGAAGAGATCTTTGAGGAACAGCTCAAAAAACTCAGGACCGATCACGTTGATTTCTATCTGTTCCACAACGTCTGCGAGATGAATATCGACGCCTATCTCGATCCCGCTTACGGGGACGCGGCGTATCTCTTTGAACAGAAACGCCTCGGGCGCATCCGGCATCTCGGCTTTTCGACGCACGGGAGCGTGCCGGTGATGCGCCGGTTTTTAGAGGCTTACGGCGATAAAATGGAGTTCTGCCAGATCCAGCTCAATTATCTGGATTACGAATTCCAGGACGCGAAAACAAAGCTCGCGCTGCTCGCCGAGCGGAACATCCCCGTCTGGGTGATGGAGCCCGTGAGAGGCGGAAAGCTGGCTTCTCTTTCTGACGAAGACGCGGCCGTGCTCAAAGCCCTCAGACCGGACGAGGATCCGGCCGCGTGGGCGTTCCGCTTTCTGCAGACGCTGCCCCAGCCGGTCGTAACGCTCTCCGGCATGTCCGACATGGCGCAGCTTGAGGCGAACCTCGCGACCTGGGCGGAGGAAAAACCGCTGAATGAAACCGAGATGAACGCGCTGCTGGGGATCGCCTCGCGCATGATGGGAAAGGGTACGGTGCCCTGCACCGCCTGCCGCTACTGCACCGCCTACTGCCCGCGGCAGCTCGATATCCCGGCGCTGCTGGCGCTTTATAACGAGCACGCGCTCACGGGCGGCGGCTTTATCGCGCCGATGGCGCTCATGGCCTACGCCGAGGATAAAAAACCGACCGCGTGCATCGGCTGCCGCTCGTGCGAAGCGGTCTGCCCGCAGGGCATAAAGATCAGCGAGGCGATGGCGGATTTCGTCAGCCGCCTGTAAGGGGGAGCCGATGGAAGAAGGACGCGAAAACATAACGCTGGAGCTTTTTCTGGCGCGGCACGGGGAATCGATGGGCAACGTCGGGATCCCGGCCGGCGCCAACGGCGACCACGGCGACGACCCGCCGCTGACCGAAAAAGGGGAGCGGCAGGCCGCGCTCCTCGGCGAGCTGTGCAGCCGCGTTGCGTTTGACGCCGTGCTTGCGAGCGGTCTGACCCGCGCCGTGCAGACGGCCGCCGCGATCGCTCTGCGGCAGCCGGGCGGCGCGGCGGTGCAGGTGCATCCGCTCTTTACGGAGTGCGGCGTGGCCGCCGATTACGGCGTGAAGACCATGGCGGAGATCCGGTCCTTTTGCCCGTTCGCCGAACCCGCCCCGGGCGCGGATCCGGCTGAAAGCTTTGTGTACGCCGCCGGGGCCGAAGACGACCCCGCGCGTTTCAGGCGCGCGGGAGAGGCCTTGGCCTATCTGCGGCGGCGGTTTTCGCACGGGGAGCGGGTCTTTGTGGCGGGGCACGGCGCGTTCAACACCGTATTCCTTTTCGCCGCGCTGGGGTTCGCCGCCGCGCCGGCGTTTGATCTCGCGATCTGCAACACCGGTCTCTCAAAGCTGGTGTTTTACGCCCCGGGAACGGGACCCTACGGCGCGGATACGCATCTGATCTTTCACAACGATCACGCGCATCTCGCCGCAGGCGGGGACTGTTCCTTTCTTTTTGCGCTGAAATAAACGCGGGGGGCTCCCCCCCCCGTAAAAAAAGCTTGCATTCATATGTATGCTGTGATAAGATAAAGCAAGAAAAAAACGGATGAAGGCCGGCGCTCCGGCGTGTGAGGAGGAGATCGGAAATGGATAAAAAATGTCCGCAGTGCGGGCAGAAATACGCGGCGGATTTCAGAGCCTGTCCCTACTGCAAGAGGCAGGGCGGCAGCTTTGGGGGCGACGCGAAAAAGACGGACCAGAGATCTTTCGGCGGACAGAAGGACGGCGGCTACCGCCCCGCGGGCGGCGGATCGTCTGCCGGTCCCTTCTTTCAGGGCGGCGGCGCCTCTTCGGGCGGCGGCATGTCGCCGGAGCTGAAGAAATGGCTGCCGATCGCCGGCGCGGCGCTTGCCGTTCTGATCCTGGTCGGAGTCGTGGTGTTTTTTGCCGTCAGAGCAAAAAAAACGAATACCGAGCATACGACCCGCTCCGCCCTAGTCAATATCGGCGCGGAGGAAGCGACCACAAAAAAGGTCTCTCAGCCCAAAAAGGGCAGCAAAGAACTGACGCTCAAGCTCGATAACACCGTAGAGAACGGCATGCGCCTGACGTGGAACAAGCTCGCCGACGCGGAGCTCTACCGGGTGTATCTGGTGGAAGAGAACGGCGAAAAGCGCAAGCTCACCGAGACCAAGGACCAGAAATATACCCATACGGGGCTCTCCGCCGGCAAGACCTACACCTACCTTGTTGAGGCGTTCAACAAGCGGATGGATGAGGTCGTAGCCCAGTCGCAGGAGGTCTCCGGGAAAGCGGTCGGCGCGCCCGAAAAGCCGGTGGGGCTTGAGGCTGTCCCCTCCGACGACCGCGCGATCACCTTAACATGGAGCGCGTGCGAGGGCGCGACCTCCTATAAGATCTACCGCACCTCTGAGAATTCCTCTTCGTTCAGCCCTGTAGGCGAAGTCGAGGTCACCTCCTATACAGACCGGGGCCTGCAGACCGGCGCGGAGTATTCCTACAAGGTAGTCGCCGTTTCGACCGACGGTACAAAGAATTACGAAAGTCCCTACAGCGAGGCGGTGCACTGCGCCGCGGCCGGCAAGCCCGCCGCCCCGGGCGGGGTGCGCGTGACCGAAACCGCGGACCACGCCCTGAAATTCACATGGTCTTCGGTGCGCGAGGCAAGCTCCTATATCATCTACCGCTGCGCGAACAGCGAGCGCGACTACGTGCAGATCGCGACCAGCTCAACGCCCGAATATACCGATAAAAAGGTGACCGGCGGCGTCACCTACTATTACAAGGTGGTCGCCGTTCAGAAGATCGGCTCGTTCAGCATGAAGAGCGATCAGAGCGATCCCGCTAAGGGTACGCCGACCAAGACGGCGGCCGAACAGACGACGGCAAAACCGGCCTCTTCCGCGGAATCTCCGACTCTGACGCCTCCCGCGGGGCTTGAGGTGAACGCCATCACCTCAGGGCCGGATAAGGGCCTGCGCCTGACCTGGCGCGCCTCCAGAAACGCGACCAAATACAACATCTACCGTTACGACGCGAAAAAAGACCGCTACGTCTATATCTTTACCAGCAGCGAGCTTGCTTATATCGATCGGGACGTGACGGTGGGCGTGCGGTATTCCTACCGTGTGCTCGCGTACAACGAGTCGATGGACAAAAACAACCTGCGCGGCTGGTGCGATCCGGTCGACGGGATACTGATCGCGCCGCCTCCCGTACCCTCCGGCCTCAGCTGCGAGTCAAAGAGCAGCGGCAGAGTGCGCATCACTTGGAAAAGCTGCCCCGGGGCGACGAACTATTACGTCTACCGCTTCAGCGACAGCTATTCGAGCTCCCCCGAATACCTCGGCACGGTGGATTCGCCCGGTTTTACGGATAATGAGGCATACTCCGGCCAGACCTACGGCTACCTTGTTTCTTCCGCGATGAATACCTCGCAGTGGAACGAGGAGAGCGAAATGAGCGAGCCGCTGTACGTGAACGTTCCGTAAACGAAAAAAATCGGGAACGGGCAAAAAAAACGCTTGACAAACCCGTTTTGCGGTGCTAAAATACGGTTTAACAA
>CADBOC010000128.1 GCA_902796175.1 Oscillospiraceae bacterium
ACGGCGGCTCCCTTATTCCGTAGGGCACGTCGTCCCCGACGTGCCGCACCGCCGCCGTGCGCAGGGCGTTCCCCAAGCCGCACGGCGGCTCCCTTCCTCCGTAGGGCACGTCGTCCCCGACGGTTGATTCGTTGATCCGCGCTCCTCGGGCGATTTGTTCTTCTGCCCTTTCTTCTTTTATAATGCTGCGCGCAGCGCCCGATTTCATCTTTCATCTTTCGTCTTTCGTAACTTTTTTGTCCTGCCCGTTTCTTCATTTATAATGCCGCGCGCAGCGCCCGATTTCGTCTTTCATCTTTCGTCTTTCGTAACTTTTTCGCGTAGGTTCTCTCATATGAAAAGGGATCCCTCAACGGTTCTGACCGTTCGGGGTCCTTTTTTTTGATCCGGATCCTGTGATCTGTCTTTTTGTTGAAAAAAATGTGCAATATGGGTAGAAATTGACAAAAAGAAATACTCAAATTGTGCACTATTGCGGCTTGACAGAAATGCAAAACGGGTATATTATACCTGTAGCTACTCAGAATGAGTAGCACTATACCCGGATCGGGCTTACCGCCGATCGGAGAAACGGAGGATCCGCCATGCCGAACAGAATCCTGAAAGAGAGCGTATGCGTCAGCGAGAGCATCCACAGACTGAGCTGGTTTGAGGAGGTGCTTTTTTACCGCCTGATCGTCAGCTGCGACGATTACGGGCGTTACGACGGGCGGGGGGTGGTGATCCGCAACCGCCTGTTCCCGCTCGAGGAAGAGCTGACGACCGCCGAAGTGGAGGCGGCGCTCGCCTCGCTGGCGGCGGCGGGCCTTGCGTACCGGTACGAAGCCGCCGGCAAGCCATATCTGTATCTGCCGGGCTGGGCGGATCACCAGAACGTCCGCGCCAAGCGCAGCCGGTATCCCGCGCCGCCGGGGCAGGATACGCCGTCAGGGGCCGGTCTCTCCGAGGTCCCGGCCCCCGCGCCGGAGCCCGATCGGTACGCCGCGCAGGAACCCGATCGGTACGCCGCGCCGGAGCCCGATCGGTACGCCGCGCAGGAACCCGATCGGTACGCCGCGCCGGAACAGGGAGCGGCGCCCGCGGCGGCGGGCGAAAGCGCGCCTGAACGCATCTGCGCGCAGATGTATGCAGATGCGCCCGTAATCCAATCCGGATCCGTATCCTCATCCTCATCCGTATCCTTCTCGGCGTCCGCGCCCGTGTACGCGTCCGAGGCGTTCGGGGGCGAAACGGAGAAGAAGGAGGCGCGGCTGCCGCTGAAGGGGGGAGGGGAATACACGGTCCCGTTTTGTACGGTCCGCAGTCTGGCTTCCCTGTTCCCGGGGCTTGACGTCTGGCGTGAGTTCGGGCGGATGCGGCGCTGGTGTCTCGCGAATCCCGACCGGCAGAAAACAGAAAAGGAGGTGGAGCGTTTTTTCTACGGCTGGCTTTCCCGCGCGGGGAGCGCGGCCGGGGCGGCGTATGCCGCCCGCTGCGGCGAACGGACCGGACGGGGCAGGGCCCCGGTCGGGCCAGCGCAGACGGGGGAGGCAAGGGCTTCCTATGATCTGGCGCGCGCCGAACGGCTGGCGAGAACAACGGTGCCGCAGCTGAAAAAACGCCGCGCGGCGGTCCCGTGCGGCGGCGGTCCGGCTGCGCCCTTCTTCGCGGGCGCGGCTGTATGAGGGGCTGAGACCCCATATCAAATCAACAAAAAGGAGCGATGCTATGAGCGCATACGGCGCAAAATACGCGCAGTGCCCGTATTACCGCAGCGAGGCGGGCAGGCAGATCTGCTGCGAGGGCTATCAGGAGGGCATGGGCCTGACTGTCACGTTTCAGGACCCTACGGATTACTCCATGTACCGCAACGGCCTGTGCCGCAGCCTGCGGCATTTTCTGGAGTGTCCGGTGGCGCAGATGCTGACGAAGGAATTCGAGGAAAACCGTTTTGACGACAGGAGGCGCAAATGAGTAAAACGATCGCGATACCGGCGGGGCATGATCCGCTTACGATGATCATCAACGGAAAGACCTATACCTACAGGGCCGGGTGGGAATACTCGGTGCCTGACGCGGTGGCGGCGGTGCTGGCGAACGCGGCGGCGCTGGCCCCGCAGGAACAGCCCGCAGGCGGCGGCGGGGAGGGCGGCGCCCTTCCGCCGGTGACGGCGGACGACGACGGGAAGATACTCGCCGTCGTGGACGGCGCGTGGGCCGCGTCTGAGGCGCCCGCCGGCGGCGGCGACGTGCTGCGGGTGCCGTTCACGCTCACCGTCGACATGGAAACCGGCGCGATCTCGGGAGCCACGGACGCCTCCCTCGCGGACGCCGCCGCGGCGATGGCGGCCGGCAAGATCCTGATTGCGGACGCGGAGCTTAGCTTTGGCGCGGCGGGGACGCAGCACTTCTGCTCCGTGATGAGCGGCGCGATTGGGGCTTCCGGACCGCAGGCCTTCAAAACTTGCATCTCCATGATCAGCGACTCCGGCGCGAATCTGGAGCTGTACGGAATCGCGTGGACCGGCGACGGCGACGGCGGTGTGCAGGTGATCGGCAAGCGCGTTGCCGTGACGGATCCGTGACGGAGCTTACGATCCCGGCCCCGAGCCCGAAGCAGGCCGCGTTCCTTCGGGAGCGTTCGCGCTACGTCGCCTACGGCGGCGCGAGGGGCGGCGGCAAAAGCTGGGCCGTGCGCGTCAAGGCCGCCCTGCTGGCGCTCAAGTTCCCCGGCATCAAGGTTATGATCGTCCGC
>CADBOC010000129.1 GCA_902796175.1 Oscillospiraceae bacterium
AACATGTCTGTTGAAACCCTGCTGCGCGCTCTGACCGTCGACCAAAAACTGGCGCAGCTTACCGCGGAGGGCTCCCCCGCCCGTTTTGTCAAAGACGGAAAATTCGATTCGGAAAAAGCCCGCAGGGAATGTCCGCACGGGATCTGCGGCATGATGGTGCCCATCGATCTGACGCCTGAGGAGATCTGCGACTGGGTCTGTGAAATGCTGGATTGCTTTGCTCAGCTGACGCCGGTCCCGCCGATCGTGATGTGCGAATCCCTGCACGGCGTACTCGGAAAAGGCGGCACCGTTTTTCCGCAGTCTATCGGGATGGGCGCTTCCTTTGACCCGGAGCTGATGCAAAGGGTAGCTCTGGCGATCGGTCGGGAGGCGAAAGCGATGGGGATCCGCATGTCGCTCGCGCCGGATCTGGATCTGGGCAGAGACCCCCGCTGGGGCCGCATAGAGGAAACCTACGGCGAATCATCGTTCCTTACCGAAAAAATGGGAGAGGCGTACGTTACGGGCCTGCTGGGGGACGACGGCAAGTACACGGCCGTCGTCAAGCATTTTGCCGCGCACGGGTCGCCGGAATCCGGGATCAACCTTGCGCCGGTCCATGCGACGCCGCAGGAGCTGGAGGATATGTATCTGCCGCCGTTCCGAACGGCGCTGGCCGCCGGCGCCCGGGGCGTGATGCCCGCCTATTCCGCGCTCAACGGGATCCCCTGTCATACAAACACCCTGCTCATGAATGAGATCCTGCGGGAAAGATGGGGATTCGACGGGATCGTGCTGAGCGATTTCGGCGCTTTGCATATGCTCTGTTCCTTCCAGCGCAGCGCGGAAGACGACGTGCAGGCAGGTCTTCTCGCCATGGCGCACGGCATGGATATACAGGTGCCCGCGATCCTTGCGCCCGAAAGATGGAAGGAGCTGCTGGCGGAAGGAAGGATCTCCATGGATGCGATCGACAACGCGGTACGCCGCATTCTGAAAATGAAAACGGAGATCGGTCTGTTCGATCTGCCAAGGCCCTCCGTAGAGACGGTCCGGCAGACGGTACGCTGCAAAGCGCACAGGGATCTTGCGAGAGAAGCCGCCCGAAGCTCCATTGTTCTGATGAAAAACGACGGCGTTCTTCCGCTGCAGGCAGGGCAAACAATCGCCGTCGTGGGCCCCAACGCCTTCAGCACGCAGCTGGGAGACTACGCGCTGCCCCGATTCGACGTAAAAACACCGGCGGAGGCAATCCGGGAGCGTGCGGAACGGTCGGGCGGCCGCGTGATCGAAGCCAAAGGCTGCGAGGTATTCGGATCGGACGTATCCGGATTCGCCGAAGCGGAAAAAGCGGCGCGGGAGGCGGACGTCGTGATCTGCGTCATCGGCGGCAAGAGCATGAAGGGATACGGCGTAGGCTGGGGAAGCGAAGAAGAAGCCTTTCTCACCTGCGGAGAAGGCTGCGATATGCACGACCTGACCCCCGGCGGCCCGCAATTGGATCTGGTAAGAAAGATGATCGGCACCGGTAAGCCTGTGGCGACCGTCATGATAGACGGCCGCCCTGAAACGCTGTTCGATGCGGCGGAAGCCTGCGGCGCGCTGATCGCGGCATGGTACCCCGGGGAAGAAGGCTCCGGGGCGCTGGCTGAGCTTTTGTACGGCGACTGTAATTTTTCCGCCAGGCTCCCGGTGACCTTTCCCAAACACGCAGGGCAGCTCCCCCTGTGCCATGACCGTGTGCCCAGCGCCTGCGGATTCTATCAAACGCCCGGAAAACCGGACAGGCCCGGACGGGATTACGTCTTCGGCGATCCCCTGCCCGCATACGCGTTCGGTCACGGGCTCGGATATTCCGAAATAGAATACGTTTCGCTCAAAGCCGAACGTATAGAAGGGGGCCTGTCGGTCAGCGTTGAGATCGCAAACAATGGCGGCTGTGACGCGCAGGAACCGGTGCTGGTATTCATCCGCGACGAAGCCGCCGGTCTGCCCCAGCCGATCAAAAAGCTGGCCGCGATGAAGAAGGCGGTCCTCCCGGCAGGCGCGTCACAAACGGTAGAACTGAAGATCCCGGACGAAGCGCTGATGTTTACGGACGCAAAGCTGCAAAAGCGGCTGGAAGCAGGCTGGTTTACCGTTATGGCAGGCCCGCGTTCCACACGGGTATACGCAGATGGAACAAAAAATTTACAACGCGACATAAACCAAAACTACCTGCATCTACGTCTCCGATGTCAATAACCACAGCATTTTTTTGCCGACGCAATCTGATGCGCTTGAAAAAAAGCCGGTTTGTGCTATAATATATACGGCTGAAAAGCCTCTAACGCCGGCAAGCTGTCCGGAAGGTTTAGGGCAGCGCTGCCTTCAATCGGAAAGAAGAAAACTATGAATCTATCATTTGTCTATTTCTGGGAGCAGGTGACGTCCAACCCGCTTCTGATGCTCGCAGTCGGG
>CADBOC010000130.1 GCA_902796175.1 Oscillospiraceae bacterium
ACGTCACGCTTTTACAGCTCGTTTTTCAGGAGCGCAAAACGGTTTTTGCGGACGGTGAAATAGCCGTCCGCCTGCATTTTGCTCAGCTCCTTGGAAAGGGCGGTGCGCTCCACGTTCAGATAATCCGCCAGCTGCTGGCGGTCGAAGGGAATATCGAATTCCCGTTTGCCTGTTCTGAGCGAAACGGCGTTGAGATACGAAAGCACTCTGCCGCGGATCGTTTTGGGCGAAATATGAAAGCTTCTGCCGGAAAGATGCAGGTTTTTGTGCGCCGAGATCGTCAGCAGATTGGCAAAAAGCTTTCCCGACAGCGCCGGATCCGTTTGCGTGAGCCGGCCGAGGCTGAGAAACAGCACGCGGCAGGCTCCGTTCGCGGTCACGTCCACAAGCAAGGGTTCCGTTGGCAGCAGCGCATAGGTTTCCGCGAAGACCTGCCCCGGGCCCACATGGCTCAGGATCGTCCGGTTGCCCCACAGATCGTTGCTCTCCACCGTGACGCTGCCTGTGAGCACCAGCCCCATGCCGGGCGCCGTCGTTCCCGCGTGCAGGAGCGTTTCCCCCTTTTTGTATGTTTTTTCTTTTGCTTCAAGCGCAGACAGCGCTTCGCCGATCTCGGTATCCTGCATTCCCCGGAACAGCATCGTTGTTTGCAGCGCCGTGATATCCATAAAAAATCTCCGATCTTGATTGAATGTGGTTATAACCACAGATTTTTCTGCTTGATGATACTATAATACGTTCAGAAACGCAAGGGGGGAATACGGAATGATCCGAAAAATCATTCATATCAACGAAGATGCATGCAACGGCTGCGGGCTTTGCGCCAGAGCCTGCCATGAGGGCGCCATCGATATGGTAGACGGAAAAGCGCGGCTTGCCCGCGAGCACTTCTGCGACGGCTTCGGGGACTGCCTGCCGAGCTGCCCGACAGGCGCGATCACGTTTGAGGAAAGAGAAGCGCCGGCTTACGACGAAGAAGCGGTGAAAACAGCACGGGAGGGCAATAAGATGAACGACGAAAACCATGAACGTCATGCAGGGGGCTGCCCCGGCTCACGGATGGCGCAGTTTTCGCGCGCCGGATCCGAACACGCTCCGGCCGCCGCCGGAAAACCCGTTTCCCGACTCGGGCAGTGGCCCTGTCAGATCAGGCTGGCGCCGACCGTCGCGCCGTTTTTTGACGGCGCAAAGCTGCTGATCGCCGCCGACTGCACGGCGTACGCCTATGCCGATATGCATGAAGAATTCATGCGCGGGAAGGTGACCCTGATCGGCTGCCCGAAGCTGGACGGCGTGGATTATACCGAAAAACTGATCGCGATCATCCGGGATAACAATATCAAAAGCGTGACGGTCGTGCGCATGGAGGTGCCCTGCTGCGGCGGCCTGCAGCGCGCCGCGGAAAACGCCCTGCGCGCCGGCGGCAAATTCATCCCCTGGCAGGTGGTCACGATCTCCCGCGACGGCAGGCTTTTGGATTGATGAGGGCTGTTTTATGGAGTGGAAAGACAGGATCGAAACATTCAAAAGGATCGACGTCAGAGGCATTCAGGGCAATTTCTTTCAGGGGATCAAAAAGCAGGCGATGAATACGCCTGCCGGGGAGGGGCTCACGATCGTGCAGTCCTTTGATCCGATCCCGCTGTATGAGGTGATGGAGGGCCTTGGGTTCGAGCACTTTACCGAGCGCAGGGGCGACGCGGAGTTTTGCGCGTATTTCTACCGCGCCGAAGCGAAACAGGAGGAAAAGGATATCCCGATGCGGCCCGCCGCGCTGACCAATATGCCGCTGATCGACGGAAAGCTGGGGAATATCGCCGTGAACTTCTGGGACCTGACCTGGAACGACGCGGGCCGTTATCTGCCTTATGAAACGCGGCTGCTGCTCTCCTTGACAAACGCCGTTGGCGCAGGACGGATGCGTCAGGCGACCCGCGAGCTGGTAAAGGCGTATATCCACGGGCTGGATTCCCGCGCGCTGGACGACGTGTTCGAGCTGCTGGCGTGGAATCAGGGGATCGGTTATTTCAGCTCCGAGATCGGCCCCTCCACGCTGTTCGCCGCCTACAAAACCGTTAAGCGTATGGAGAAGCAGGGAAGAGACCGCGGCGAGATCTGCGAAACGCTTAAAGAGAAGTTCGGCGAAACGAATCCGGATGTGAAGGTGTGAGCGGATCGGAACGCGCAGGTAAGACGGGCGTTCCCTGTGAAAGAAAAAAAACAACGGGAACGCCTCCGGACCGATTCGGCCCGGAGGCGCGGCTGTTTAAAAAACGTCTTTTTGTTCGGAACATAAGCAGGTTTTATTGCTTTACAAATCGAAGGAGATGTGCTGCAATACTGTTAGCAATTGCTAACAGTTAAGACGGCGAACGTCATCGCGTTTGTTGAAGGAGATCTCCACGCAAAGACTGATCAAAATCGCCTGCGCCTTTGCGGAGGAGGATATCTTGTGCCGGGGCACACCTGGGGACACATGGTCTATCTTGTTGACGACGAATATCTCTTCACCGGCGATACGATCTGGTCCGGCGCGGACGGACTGCCGGTTACGTTCAACTGCCGGAAGGCAGAACGGGGCCGGACGTGGGCTGCGGCAGCGGTGCGCTGACGATCGCCGCCGCAAAGCGGAACCCGAAAGCGTCCATGGTCGGCTGTGATATCTGGTCCGGCGCGTACAGGACGTTTTTTTCGAAGAAGCGCTGTGAAGAAAACGCGAAAGCCGAGGGCGCTCGGAACGTTCGTTTTGAAGAGGGCAACGCGATCCGCCTGCCGTTTGAGGACGAAAGCTTCGACGCGGTAACAAGCAACTACGTTTATCACAACATTTCCGGCCATGATAAAAAGAAGCTCCGCGGGGGTGAAACAACGCCATGAACGGCCTGTATTTTTATATGAGACCGGTGCAGGAGCGCGCCTTTGCCATCGGGCTTGCCGACCGGGCTGCGGTTTCCAAAAAGAGAAAACGCTTTATGATCCCGTTCCTTCTGGCGCTGGCGGTTTCGCTCCTGCTGATCATCGGACTGTGGAACGGCGTGCGCACCTTCGGGAAAGCATATCTGCAGGCGCTGCTCTTTTTGGAAGTGATGAACTGGTACGACGGGATCGTGATCGATAAGATCTGGGTCGGGTTCGATCGATTCTGGGCGCTGCCCGGATGTGAGGATATCCCCTATGTGCAGACGTGGAAAGAGGTCCTCAGGAAGCGCGGTCTGCTGACGCTGATCTGGATCGCCGGCGCCGCCGTCGCAGCGGGGCTGGTCGTGCTGATTTTTTGAGCCGTAATCGGGAGATCCGGCGCAATATTTGCCTCCACTCAGCCGTGCGCCCATCCGGAATGCTTTCTCCGGATCCTGCGGAAACTGCTTTTCCCGCATCTCTTTTTTGTGCTCCTCGTTGAAACCGGCCATATTGTATTTGTTGTAATCTGTCATCTGCAGGGTATCGCAGCACGCGTAAATCTCTACAGATCCGTTGACGCGCTCTTTTCCTTACAGCGCTTCGTACGCCTTTGCCCATGCGGCGATCTTTTTTTCGTCGTAGGTTTCGGGCATTTTCGCGCATACGGCGTCGATCTGCGAAAGATGGCTCAGCGCGCGGGCGAGGCCCGGCACGATTCTGGGCTTTTTCAGGATGTTCAGTTTTTCTACGAATTCTCTGGCATTGTATTTCCGGATCTCGGCGGAGGAGATCTCCTTGAGAGTAAGGATCTTCGCGTCCATCAAAAAATCCACGTCCTGCGCCGTGAGGCTGCGCAATATCCCCTTGAGGATATCATAGGAGAGCTGGTTGTTGCCGAAGGCCTGATAATACTTATACTGATAGCTCCAGAGGGTCTGCACGGCAAGGGGGGCTTCCCCTGCCGTGATCACCGTTTCGGCAAGGATCTTCCCTGCCTGCATGCTCAGGTCGATGCCGGAGCCGCTCAAGGGCCCGGTCATGGCGGCGCAATCGCCCACCGCCGCATAGCCGTTTGCCACCAGCATGGGCAGCGTGCGGCGCAGGGGGATCTTTACAAAGCTGCCGCCGCGGATCTGTTTGCCCATGAAGGGGTAGTCGGCGCGAAAATCCTCCAGCGCCCTGTCCACGTCCGTTTGGTCGATGGGGGCAAAGCCGCCCACCAGCACGTCCGCGTAATCCGCTTTGGTGTTTACCCAATCCATTCCCGGACGACCGTTATGGTAGAAGAACACGCGGATCTCGGGCTCGGTCACTGCGCCTGTGGTGTTTTCAAAATAACCGCGCCAGGTGAAAAAAGTCTCTTTCGGCGAGATCTCGTTCTTCACGCCGAAGGAGCCGGGTAGAGTGCGGCGCACGGGGGAATCGATCCCGGCGGAATCGATCACCAGGTCTCCGGCGTATTCCCGGATGCGGCCCCGCTCGTAAACCCGCACGCCCGTGACCTTTTCGCAGTCGCAGGCCGCCGAGACCGCCGGCACGCCGAAGCGGAGCTGCGCCCCGGCCTGTTCGGCCTCGTTGATCAGCAGCCGCAGAAGGACTTTTCGGTCCACATAGCCCGCGGTTTCGCTGCGCCGGTAGGGCTCCGCCAGCTCCGTTTTTTTTGACGGCGATACAAACCCGGTGTTCGTGTGGGGAAAAACAGGGTCTTCGGCAGGGCTGCCCGACAGCAGCTCCGTCAGCGTGCCGCGGTTCATCACATCATGCCAGTCATGACCCATCCCGGCACGTTTTTTCGCCTCCAGCACGGTAACGTCGTACCCCTGCCGCGCCAGAACCACGGCGGCGGCCAGCCCGCCGTGCCCTGCGCCCGCAACGATGATTTTTTTCATGAAACAACCTCCTTGTCAATCGGGGGGACGATGCTTGATTTACTCCATTAGAATTCATCTTGTTAAATACAGTTTTACTATACAGGAGACCAACGAAAAAAGCAAGCAAAAACCGCTTTTTAATGAAATGAGGTTTTATGACAAAAACCATGTTCTCTGTTTATTTGGAGATAGGATATGTACAAGAGGGTCCCCTTCAGACTGCAGCCAATGGAGTGGATCGAAGAGGATCCGCGGGAGATCGCAGAGGCGATGCCGGACGCGACAACGATCCAGCTCCTCTCCGCAAATCCGCTGTGCATGACGTATGATAAGCTGGCGCCGATCCTTGAAATGATCAACAGGTACCTGCCGAAGATGAAGTACATTTACGCCTGTACCAGAGTGACGGATATCGCCGACAAAACTGTCGACCGGTTAAAATCCCTGAAAGAGATGGGACTCAGGGAAATTTCGTTGGGGTCGGAAAGCGGGGACGACTGGACGCTGGAGCGCGTCAACAAGAACTGTACAGCGGCAGATATCACAGAGCAGTGCGCCAAGCTGACGGAAGCGGGGATCGACTTCCGGCTCTGCTTCCTCAATGGCGTCGCCGGGAAAGAACACAGTATGGATCATGCGATCCACTCCGCAGAGCTTTTCAGCCTGTGCAAGCCCATGCTCGTCGGTACCGGAGGGTTGACGCTGTTTCCCGACACGCCGCTGCTGGAGGAAGCGAAGCGCGGCGAGTTTGCTCCGCTCACGGAAAAGGAAATGCCGATTGAGCTGAAGGTGTTCGTGGAGCATCTGACCTGCGACTGCTATTTCAATACGCACCATACCTCCGGCATCCATCTGTCCGGCCCCGATTTCCTGAGGAGAAAGGATAAGATCATCAAAGCGCTGGATCACGAGATCCGTCACGGCGATATGGACCGGCTCGCGGCGATCCGCAGAAACAAGAGGACGTTGTAATGAAAAGCGAATAAGCAATTTCCGGAGGGAACGTTCCGGTTGGAGAAAAGGATGAAAGGTTGTCCTGAATCAGATATCGAATAAACGATTCGTGTCTTCTCGCTTTTCTTTCTATTGCTTCGTCCCTTATTACACGTTTTGCACATAAAAGAAACGCCGTTATTTTTCCATTTGTGATCAGACAGGTGGGCAAATAACCGGAACGGGAAAACGTTTTTCTCCGAGAGTGCGCCGCCTGCGACGCGCTCTCGTTGTATTTTGCGTCGGTAAAAGGGGATCGTCAACAATGCCGCGCAGGGTCGCCATGAGTTCAATTTTTAATTAGATTTTATGTATAGCTTAAATCTCGTCTTAACAAAAGGCCGTATACTGAGGGCAACAAAGAAAACCGTACATCGGTTTTAGAAAGCGAGTGATATCCTATGAACAGCGGAGCGTTTCTTTCGTCCTGAACCCAAAAAATCCAAAAAAGGAGAAACGACCATGAAAACAAAAATCACAAATAAGCTCCTGGCGATCGTGACCGTGGCGGTCATGATCCTGATGATGACAAGCCTGTGCTTTGCGGCAAACGCCAAAAGCTATGATACGGCGAACGCCACAAGCTTCGTATTCAGCGACGGCGGCATTGCCGTCACCGAAGGCGCGTATGCCGGGTATAAGGTTAAGGGCATGGCGCTCTCCATCACCGAGGCGGGCACGTATATCGTCTCCGGCAGCTGCTCAAACGGCTCCATTGTTGTAAAGAAAAACGTGACCGGCGTAACGCTGATCCTGAACGGACTCACCCTTTCCGCCTCCGCCACGGCGCCCATCACCTGCAACAAGGGCAGCGGCGTGACGATTATCGCTGCGGATGGCACAACGAACAACCTGGCAGACGACCAATACAACAACGACGACTACTACACGGACGAAACAACCTATCCGGACATTGAAAACGCCGTCATTAAATGCAAGGACGGCTCCAACGTGACCATCTGCGGCACGGGCACGATCAACGTGAACGCCTACGGCAAGAACGGCGTGAAGGGCGGCGCGGACCTTTACGAAGAGGACGCGGACGGCAATTACACCGATACGCTCCTTTCTGCCGCCTCTCTTACTATTGAAGACGTCACGCTCAACGTCAGCGTCAAACACAGCTATAAAGACCCCGAGGACGCAAGCTCCTATGACGGCGACGGGATCAAATCGGAGAAAGAGCTCAATATCCTTTCCGGTACGATCACGGTATCCGCCAACGACGACGGCGTTAAGTGCGATTATACCCTGAACATCGGCGCGAACGGAACGACCGGCCCCACGATCAACGTGACAAAGTCGACAGAGGGCATTGAAGGCGCAGTGGTCAACGTCTACAGCGGCAATGTTTACGTGACCGCTTCCGACGACGGCATCAACGCCGCCAACGGCGATATCGCCGAGCGCAGCGCGGACTTCCGCTACAACCAGTACGGCGGTTACGTATACGTCAACGTCACGAACGGCGACGGGATCGATTCCAACGGCAGCGTAAATCTTGCAGGCGGCACGCTGGAGGTCTACGCCCCCAGCCAGGGCGACGGCGACCCCATTGATACCGAATACGGCTGCACCTTTGGCGGCGCGACGGTGCTGGCGGTGGGGCACAACGCCATGATGCAGAACTTCAGCGGCGCATACGTCGCCTTCGGCGGAAATTCCGGCGGTATGGGCGGCTTCGGCGGAAATACAAGCGGAAATCTCGTCACGGCCGGTCAGACGGTCACCATCACGGATGCCTCCGGCAATACGGTATATACCGCAACTTCTACTTCCCCAAGAGCGGCAAGCTACGTGGTGTTTGCAAGTCCCTCCGTTTCCTCCGGCGGCAGCTATACGCTGAACGGGTCAACCGCGACAACTGCGGGAGCCTCCAACGGCGCAGGTATGGGGCAGCCCGACAATATGGGCGGCGAACAGGGCCAGATGCCCGGCGCTATGGGGAATTAACAGGGTCAGTTCCCCGGCAATCAAGGCCAGATGCCTGAAGGACAGGGCAACACACCGGGACAGTTCCCCGGAGCCAACGGCGAACAGGGCCAGATGCCCGGCAATATGGGAGAAAATCAGGGGCGATTCCCCGGCGACATGAACGACCAGACCGGTGAAAAGAACGGCAATATGCCCACTCCGCCGGACGATAGCAACGCAAACGCGCAGCAACCTGCGATGAACGGCGACGGGACTGTACCTGCAATGACCGAAGGAAACGGCGGCGTCCCTGCAACGCCAAATACCGAAGATCAGCCGAACGCAGGCAACGAAACGGCTCCTGCTTCCGCGCAGCAGAGCGACAGCGTACAGGCAGAGGAAAATACAAGCTGGATCCAAAGCATCATCAACTGGATCATTTCCCTCTTCACCTCCCTCTTCAGCAAATAACCGGCATACAGGATGACCATCAGGGCGGGATCGGAAAACGGTCCCGCCCGTTAAAAAAAGGGGAATATTCGATATGAAACGCAAATTCTTACAAAAGCTCTGCGCCGCCGGCGTTGTTGTTTCCCTGCTCATGGGCTTTACGGCCTGCGCAGGACGGAAACCGTCGTCGGAAAAAAGCGCCGCCGCAGAACAATCAGATATGGAACAAACCGCAGCCGAGGCGCAAGCCGAAACCGCCGCGCCGACAGGGACGGCCTACGACCGGACTGCGCAAAACGGCGCAGCCGTACTGAATGACGGCGACAGCCTGACCGGCGGGACCTATACGGCGACAGGCGCGGACGAGAGCGTGCTGGAGGCCTCCGGCACGGTAAAAGCCTCGGTCACGGGCGCGTCGCTGAAAAAGACGGGCGGCGACGCCACCGGCGCTGAAAACGCCAGCTTCACAGGCGTCAACGCCGCAGTACGGGTATACGGGAACGCGGAAGTTTTGCTTGCCGACTGTGAGATCGAAGCGACAGCCGAAAACGCCACGGGCGTGTTCGCGTACGAAAACGGCGTGATCCGGATCTCCGACTGTGCGGTGAACGTCACCGGCGGGGGCGCGGGCGGCGTACAGGTGGCAGGCGGCGGCACGCTGATCGGGGAAAACCTGACCGTGACCAGCGCGGGCAAGGCGGCGATCCGTTCCGACCGGGGCGGCGGTACGCTGACGCTGACCGGCGGCAGCTATACCTCCACAGGCTCCAACGGCTGCCCCGCGATCTATTCCACCGCGGATATCACCGTTTCGGACGCGCTCTGCGTCTCCGAAAAATCCCGCGCCGTGATCATCGAAGGGAAAAACACCGTAACGCTCCATAACTGTACCCTGACCGGCAACGATCAGTCCACAAAAGAGGGGAGCGTAAAGGCGAATGTGCTGCTTTACCAGTCCGCCTCCGGCGACGCGGCGGACGGGACCTCCGTCTTTACGATGGAGGGCGGCGAAATGACAGCCCAAAGCGGCGCGATGTTCTACTGTACGAACACGCGGAGCGTGATCAACCTGAAAAACGCCGCGCTGACGCTTTCGGAGGCCGGGACGCTCCTGACCGTCTCCGCCGGACGCTGGGGCAGGGACGGCAAAAACGGCGGCGTCTGTACGCTGAACGCGGAGGAGCAGACCCTGAACGGAAATATGGAAACAGACGCGGTCTCATCCCTGCAAATCAATCTCACGGACAGCGACTATACCGGCTGTATCACGGGCGAGGGCAGCGTGGAGGTGACGATGGATGAAAACAGCACCTGGACCCTCACCGGCGACAGCTATGTGACCGGCTTCAGCGGCAGCGCCTCCGGCGTGATCTCGAACGGCTATACGCTCTACGTGGACGGCGCGGCGCTCACCGGCACGAATTGACGGGACTTTTTCCGGCGGACGAATCGCGAATCGCGGATGAAAGCGGCGATCATTTGTAAATGATCAAATATTTGCGCGCCAAAAAATTACGGTTGATTTTCAGCGAAAAATATGCTGCAATCCGGAGCAGTAAAACTGCCACCGGGTAGAGAATGCGAACGGCATTCGTTTACACATCGTCAGGTCTCAGAAGATGTGTATGCGAACGCCGTTTTTTTCTTTATGTGAAAGACGTGCAATAAGGCACGAAACGATAGAAAGAAAAGCAAAAAGGCACGTCTCAAACGCTGTAAACGTAATTCGCCTTTCTCGGAGCGGCTTTTCCTGCGGGCTTTGCAGCATAGCCGAGGATCAGATTGCCGATGCCTTCATAGTCACCTTCAATGCCGAGCTTTTTCAGGATCGCTTTGCCTTCTTCAGACTCAAATTCCTCTTTTGCGCGGTGTACCCAGCAGCTTGCGACACCGAGATCGGCGGCTGCGTTCAGCATGTTGCCCATCACAAGACTGCCGTCATAGAGATAGGTCGGCATGCTTTTGTCAGCCAGCACGACGATCAGCTCCGGAGCGCCGTAGAACGGGTCGATCTCCATTCCCATCGCTGCGGCATTGAGTTTCGCCAGCTTGTTGCGGATCTCCTGATCCTTGATCACAAGGATGATCGGAGACTGCTTGCCCATCCCGGTCGGCGCGTAAGTTCCGGCTTCGACAAT
>CADBOC010000131.1 GCA_902796175.1 Oscillospiraceae bacterium
CACGCCTGAGCCCGAAGGGCAAAATCGGCGGGCGTTACAATCTTTTTATTTGACAGGAAACGAGAAGTTTCCTGTCAAATAAAAAACGCGCCCGCAGCAGCGGACGCGTTTTTTCGGTTCTCCGGTTTATTTGTTCTGCTTCTCGAGGAGCGCTTTGATCTCCTGCAGAACGGAAAGCTCGGTATCCTCGGGCTCGGCCTCTTCTTCGGCGGCCTCTTCCTTCTTTTTAAGGGCTTCGAACTTGGTCTTCGCGGCCATGATGGCGCGCAGGATCAGGAAGATGCACAGCGCGATGATCAGGAAGTCGATGATGGACTGCAGGAACGCGCCGATGTTCAGCACGACGGCCTCGGTAACGACCTCTTCACCATTCATCACAGCATCCTTCAGTTTGATCGTGAACTCGCTGAGCTGCGCGGCGCCGGTGAGCAGCGTGATAAACGGGCTGATGATATTCTCAACGAGCGAGGTGACGATCTTGCCGAACGCGCCGCCGATGATCACGCCGATGGCCATGTCAAGGATGTTGCCCTTGAAGGCGAAATCTTTGAAATCCTGGATAAACTTCTTCATGTCGGTGTAACTCCTTCACACTGTTTTGGTGTTTTTATTCTACCCGATTCGACGGCGTTTGTCAACAACCGACTGGCATTTTTCCACTTGTTTTTTGCGGCGTAGAATGATAGAATAAAGCTGTATCCGTAATTCTTTCTGAAAGGAAGCGGTTTTCGGCGCATTACGTGCCGAAAACCGCCCGCACCGATATGATAAAAAACGTTCTGCCGCTGCTGGCGGGAGCGCTACTCCTGCTTTTTCTTGCCGCTTGCGGCAAACAAACGCCGGCTTCGGTCACCGGACAAACCGAAACAGCCGCCGCCCAGACCGGCGCCGAATTCCCGCTGCCGCCGGGTGAACCGACAGACGCGGAGGGAAACACAACAGAGGACGGGGAATTCAATATTGCGAACGCGGAATATCTCGGCGCGATCGAGAGCAACATCTACGGATCGCTCTACATCTGGTACGCCGACCGGAAGCTCGCGATCTACGACGCCTACTCAAACCGCCAGTTCCTGTTCAGCTCGCACGGCTACACGCCCGAGGTATCGGGCAAAGAGGTCGAGATGATCACAGAGGATATGGATTTTGACGGTGAGACCGATTTCGGTCTGCTTTACGCCGACAACGACCTGAACCGCTATTACGACTGCTGGCTGTGGGTGAAAGACGACCGGGATTTTGTCTTTTCGGAACCGCTCTCCGGCATTCCCTCCCCGAGCTTTGACAAGGAACGGCAGACCGTGTATTCCTACAACCGCCTTTCGGCTCAGAACGCGATCGTAACGGAATACCAATGGCAGAGCGGCGGTCTGCTGCCCGTGGCGCACCGTTCTCTCGACAACGGCGGCGACGACATCATCACGGCCCCTGAGGACGTGGATACCCCCATCACGATCTTTGACGGTCTGCCCCTCTCAGGCGTTACGCTGATGGGAAACGTCAACTCCCAGAGCCGGTGGCTGTGCAAAATAGAAGACGAGACTGTGGTCGCGCTTTACAGCAACGAACACAATCCCGTTAACGCCATGTTCCGATTTACATTTCAGGGGCTGCGCCCCGGCGCCACCACCGTCGTGCTGAAATACGCGACGGATTGGGACGCGGAGGCGATCGCCGACCGCATACTGAATATTCTGGTGCAGCCGGATCTTACGCTGCGCATCATAGAGACCGAAAGCTGACCGGGCAGGATCAGTCTGTCTCCTCCTCCGAAAGCGAAAGCCACTCCTCCTCCAGCGTTTCGCGCTCTCTGCCAGCCGCCTGCAGCAAAGCGGTGAGCTCAAGGATCTTTTCATAATCCGCCGCGTTTTCGGGGGCTGAAAGAGCCGCGTTCAACTCCGCCTCGCGTGCGTCGAGCGCCGCAAGGCTCTCTTCGATCGCCCGCAGACGCGCCGCGCGGATGCGCTGACGCCGCTGCGCCTCCTTCTTCTGCACATACGCGTTCGGTTTTTTATCGGTCTGCCGCGCTTCATCCCGCGGCGGGCCGTTTTTTTGCAGGGAGACGTAGGTATCGTAATTGCCCTCGAGCATCCGAACGCCGTCCGCCTCGAAGCAGAGAAGCTTGTCCGCCAGGCGGTTTACAAAATACCGATCGTGTGAAACGCAGAGCAGCGTGCCGGTATAATCCGCCAGCGCCTCCTCCAGCACCTCGCGCGCGCCGGCGTCCAGATGGTTCGTCGGCTCGTCGAGGATCAGCAGATTCGGCCGTTTGAGGATCAGCTCGAGCAGCGCCGCTCTGGCGCGTTCGCCGCCTGAGAGCGAATCCATGCTTTTTTCCACGTCCTCTCCGTGAAAGCCCAGAGCCCCGAGCGAATTGCGGATCTCCTGCACGGTAAACCGGGGAAAGGCGTCGTATATCTCCTGCAGCAGACTCTTATCCGACATCAAAGCCCTTTGCGTCTGCTCAAAAAAGCCGACCTGTACCCCCTGCCCGAAGCGCGCGTAACCGGCGTCCGGCGCGATTTTATGCATCAGCGCGTGCAGCAGGGTGGACTTGCCACAGCCGTTCGGCCCGAGGCAGAACACCTTCTCCCCGCGAAAGATCTTAAAGGATACGTCACGGAACAGGCTCTTTTCTCCGTAAGCCTTCGAAAGCCCCTCGACGACGATCACCTCGTCGCCGGAACGCGCCGGCTCTTCAAAGCGCAGGCGCACGTGCGTCTCGCGCGGGGGCAGAACGGGCAGCCCGGCGCGGATACGCTCGATCTGCTTTTCCTTGCTCGCGATGGTGATATAGTTGCGCTCCCGGTTGAAGCGCTTTTGCTGCTCGATCATTTTTTCGATCCTGCGGATTTCGAGCATGCCCTTTTCATATTCGCGGCGTTCGCTCTCTTCTCTCAGCGCCTTGTTCTTCTGATAGGTACTGTACGACCCCCGGCCGACGTATACCCTGCCGCCGCTGACCTCCAGCGTTTTATCCGTGACCCGGTCGAGAAAATACCGGTCGTGGGAGATCACAAGCAGCGCGCCGCGGAACTTTGAGAGAAAATCCTCCAGCCACTCGACCGAGGCGATATCCAGATGGTTCGTCGGCTCATCGAGCAGCATGCAGTCCGGTTCGCTCAGCAGCAGCTTGCCGAGGCTGAGCTTGGTGCGCTGACCGCCGCTGAGCGAAGAAACGGGGAGAGACTCATCCGATTCGGAAAAGCCGAGCCCAGCGCGGGCGGCGTGGGTTCGCGAAACGTAGGTCAGGCCGCCGCGCGCCTCGAATTCCTCCGTCAGGGCGCTCTGCCGCTCCAGCAGCGACGCGTCCCGGCCGCCGGTCGCCTCCACCGCGCCGTGGAGCGTCTCAAGCTCTTTTTCAAGCTCCATAAGAGGAGAGAATACAGAGAGAAGCTCCTCAAACACGGTGCGCGTGCTTCCGACGCAGGCATGCTGCTCCACACAGCCGACGCTGACGCCCGAGGCAAAAAACAAGCCGCCCTGTTCGGGCGTCAGATCCCCCGTCAGCACGCGGAACAGCGTGGTTTTGCCGCTGCCGTTGGGCCCGATGACGCCGATCTTATCCTGTTTTTCGACCCGGAAGTCGGCGCCCGAAAAAACGGTATTGCCGGCATAGCCCACGCCGAGCTGCTGGCACGTGATCAGAGACATATCAGATCACGGTGCGCAGTACGCGCAGATCGCCTTCCAGCGTATAATCGCCGGTACCGGCGGGCACAAAGACACTGCCGCCCTTTTTCAGCCGGAGAGACTGCCCGGGCGCGGTCAGCGTTCCTTCCCCGGAGAGGACGAGCAGAGAAACAAAGCTCGTTTCATCGGCGGCGTCGGCCATTCTGCCGTCGATCTCAAGCAGAGACGTACGGAAGAGCGGACAGCTCACAAGCTCCGTTCTCGCCCCCCCGGCTACGGCCATTTTTTCACCGCAGGGAAGAAAATCGCCCTCGGCGCGGGTATAGCGCAGCACATCCGCCGCCTTTTCTTTATGTAAGGGGCGGGGCTTGCCGTCGTTGCCGGGTCTGCCGTAATCATAGATACGGTATGTGGCGTTGGAATTCTGCTGCACCTCCGCAAGCAGGATCCCCGCGCCGATCGCGTGCAGCGTACCTGAGGGGATAAACACCACGTCGCCGGGCTTTACCGGAACGCGCCGCGTGATCTCCGTCAGCCGATTATCTTCCACAGCCTGAAGGAACTCCTCGCGCGTTACATCCCGTTCAAAGCCGTAAAGAAGCTCGGCGCCCGGCTCGGCGTCGAGAATATACCAGCATTCCGTTTTTCCGTTTTCGCCGTTATCCGCCTTCGCGTAGGCGTCGTCCGGATGGACCTGAACGGAAAGCTTGTCGGCGGCGTCGATCAGCTTGATCAGGATCGGAAAATCGGCGGCGTTCGCGCCGTGCGCGCCGAGCGCCTCCCGCCCCGCTTTCGCGAGTACTTCGCGAAGCGTCATTCCGTGATACGCGTCGTTGAGAACGAGGCTCGGGCCGTCCGGATGGCAGGACAAAAGCCACGCTTCACCGGCGTTCTTAGCCTTGGTATGAAAGCCGTAATCTTCGATCAGCTTTCTGCCGCCCCAGGGCTTTTCCTGCAGATCGGGATACAGTGACAGTATTTCCATTGGTTCATCAACTCCTTTTCAGAATAGTATACCAAATTTATTGGGCTTCGTCAATGCTCTTTCGCGCGCCGCGGAACAGGGGCAGAAGATTTACGTTTCTGCACCCGCCGTTCTCGCGGCAGAGATGCGCCTGCATACATGAGACCTTCCTTGTGCCGTTGTGAAAGGTAGTCTCTTCCAGAACGATATTGCGCCGCATGACCCAGCAATACTGTTCATATGTCGTCTCGTGCTGTTCCAAACCGATCGCCTCCGTTTTTCAGAATTGTTTCCTTTACTATTATAGCCGGGATCCGCAAAAAAATGAGACGAACCGCGTGATTTCATAAAAACGGCATAAGAGAGGAACAGACAGCCATATACTGTAACGAAAGAAACGGAGGGTCGCTATGAATGCATTTTTCATTCTGTTCATCGCGGCGGGCGCTGTCATACTGCTTTGGATGATGAAGGCGCGCCGCCCCGGCACGGCGCTGCTCTCAGCCGCGTTCGGCGCGGCGGCGCTGCTTGCCGCAAATCTTTTAAGCGCGTTTATACCGCTCAGCATGCCCCTGAATACGTTTACCCTGTTTGTAAGCGCGATCGGCGGGATACCGGGCGTGATCCTGCTGCATCTGATGTTTGCGATCTTCTGACAGAATCAGAAAAAGACAGCCGTTCCTCCCGAAGGAAGAACGGCTGCCCGCAATTCAGAAAGAAACAGTCTTATTCGTTGATCTCGATGACAACGCCCGAACCCACGGTACGGCCGCCTTCACGGATGGCGAAACGAAGACCGACTTCGATCGCGATGGGGGTGATGAGCTCTACGTCCATATCGACGTTGTCGCCGGGCATGCACATCTCGGTGCCTTCGGGCAGAGTGATAACGCCGGTCACGTCGGTGGTACGGAAGTAGAACTGGGGACGGTAGTTGTTGAAGAACGGAGTATGTCTGCCGCCCTCATCCTTGGTCAGAACGTAGACCTGACCCTTGAACTTGGTGTGGGGATGGATGGAGCCGGGCTTCGCAAGCACCTGGCCGCGCTCGATCTCGCTTCTCTGCACGCCGCGAAGCAGGCAGCCGATGTTATCGCCGGCCTCTGCATAGTCCAGGATCTTTCTGAACATCTCGATACCGGTAACAACGACCTTTCTCTTCTCATCGGTCAAACCGACGATCTCGACCTCTTCAGAGGTTCTCAGCTGGCCTCTCTCCACTCTGCCGGTAGCCACGGTGCCGCGGCCGGTGATGGTGAGGTTATCACCAGGCATAACCATCTCGCGACCCTCGGGGAGGATGATGGTACCAGTCACGTCAGTGGTACGGAAGTAGAACTGGGGACGGTAGTTGTTTTTGAAAGGAGTGTGACGGCCACCTTCCTCTTTCTTGAGGATATAGACAGCAGCCTCGAATTTGTGGTGGGGTTTCACCGAGCCGGGCTTGGCAATAACCATACCACGACGGATTTCGTTCTTGTCGATACCGCGGAGGAGCAGACCCACGTTGTCGCCGGCCTCACCCTCATCGAGGATC
>CADBOC010000132.1 GCA_902796175.1 Oscillospiraceae bacterium
CTGAGGGCAGCCGCGCTACCGATGAAGGCGGCCTCCGCGCCTCGCCGAAAACGATTCCTCTGCCTCGACAAATCCGGATTTATCGGGCAGATGAATGGCGTCCCGCCGGAGGCGTTATCTCCTGCCTGACAAATCCGGGATTGTCGGGATGATTTACCCAAGGCGCGCGTCGGGGACGCCGTGCCCTGCGGAAAAACGGCGAAGGAGCGCCCCTCGGGCGATTTGTTTTTTTGCCTGTTGTTTTTCATTCCGAAAAAAAACGGGGGGCTTCCATGCGGCAGCCCCGCCGTTTTTTTCTTTTTCACGCTGACGTTCAGCCGTCCCGGCCGCGCTCAGGGCAGAGCGTAGGCGCGGACGTAGTCCACCTTGTATTCAGCCGAGAAGGCGGCTTTGTCGTTCTTTTCGATGTTGCCGGACCAGCCGAAGGTGGGGGAGCCGTCGCCGCCGTCCACCTCGCAGGAGAGGATCATGTATTCGGGCTGCTGCGAGACGCCGCCGTAGGCCGTTCTCGCGACCTCACAGCCGTTGATGTAGAAAACGTATTCATCCGGCGTCCAGAGCAGGCCGTAGGTGTTGTAGTTCTCATAGGGGTCGTTATCCAGCTGGAAGATGCCGACGTTTTTGTACTTTGTTTTCAGCTCGTAGCCGCTGTAATGGATGTTCTGGGTGATCTTCCAGCTCCGGCTGCCGCCGAGGTGCCAGAAGGGGGATTCCATGATGTCGAGCTCCGCGCCGGCGGTCGCGTCGGCGGATTCCTTCCCGACGTTTGAATTGATCATCCAGAAGGCGCTCCAGAGCCCTTCGCCCTTGGGCAGAATGCAGCGGCACTCAAAATAGCCGTAGGTCTGGCGGAAGGCGCGGGAGGTGTCGAGGCCGCAGGTGTACCAGCCCGGTCCGAATTCGCCGTCCTCTTTGTACTGCGTGCGGATCACAAGATTGCCGTTTTCAACGGCGGCCTGCGAGGCGCTCCAGTAGCCGCCCTTGCGCACGCCGTAGGAATTGTGCGCGCCCCATTTTGCGGCGTCGAGCGCGTCGCCGTCGAATTCATCCGAAAAGGTGAGCGTCATACCGGAAAGGTCGATTTTGTCGGCGTTTTTCTTTACGGGGGAGGTGTGGAAGAGCAGCAGCAGAACGTTTACGAACGCGATCATAAAGTTCAGGAACCTTGCGGGAAAGGTCGTCATAGGGGTAGCCTCCTTCTTTTTTTGTCATTCTCAGTTTACCATAATATCGGGATTTGTCAATCATCTGAAACCCATGTCTTCCTTTTTTTTATTCTGTCCGGCCCCGCTCTGTTCCCAAAGAACCGTTCGTTTGAGGGCGTATGGCAGTCAACTGAACCTGTCTTTTGGCAAAAGCGGACCGTACCCCGGGAGGCGTTGACATCGGCGGCGGTATCTGCTATGATTAACCTGTAATACAGAGAGAATGGCGGGTGTGAATCATATGTCGGAACTGCGAACAAACGAAAAACAGCGCGACGCCGGGCCGGAGCTGCTCAGGATCGCCGCGATGGTGATGATCATTTTTTACAACGTCGCCATACACAGCGAGCTGCCGCTCAGGGTCTCGCCGCTCAACGGAACGATTCTGTCTCTGCTTACCTCGGGCGGCATGATCGGCGTTTCCTTCTTTATTCTGATCACGGGCTACTATTCCGTAAACGTGAAAAGCTCGGTGAAAAAGGCGGCGAGGCTGATATTGCTGACCGTTCTGTACAGCGTCGTGATGTATTTGGTCAGCTGCGCCGTTGGGGCAAACCAGCTTCGTCTCAAATACTTTTTTCTGTCGACCGTTCCGTTTCTCTCCGATAAAGGCTACTGGTTCATCACGACCTATCTGCTGCTCTACGCGCTCATTCCGTTGCTGAACGGCGGGCTGGGGCGTTTGAAGCAGGGGCAGCATCTGTTTCTGATCGGTCTGTTCTTTTTCGTATGGTCGCTGCTGCCGAACACCTACGGCGCGTTTTTCCGCGATCAGGGCTACGGCTATTCCAATCTGGGCTGGTTCGTGCTGCTCTATATGACCGGCGCGTATCTCAGCATGTACCCGCCGAAGCTCTTTGCGCGCAGGGGGCTCTCCCTCTGTCTGCTGCTCGGCGCGGTCGCGCTGCGCGTGGCGGGCCGCGTTCTGGAGACGGCGAGCTTCAGTCTGCCGGGGCGCTGGGATACGCTTTACAGGGCGATCCTCGACTGCGTCGCCGATTCGTCGATCTATTCGCCCTTCGTTTTCCTGATCGCGGTGCTGGCGTTTATCGTATTCCGCCCCCTGCGCATAAAAGGGAACCGGTTCCTGTTCGCTCTCTCGGCCTCCACCTTCGGCGTATACCTGATCCACGACAACGCGTGGACCAGAGAGTATCTCTGGAACAAATTGCTGCGGGTATCGGAATTCGCTCAGTCGCGGTTCTTCGCGCTCGAAATGATCGGGATCATGCTGGCGGTTTTCGCCGTGTGCGCCGCGATCGAGATCGCGCGGAAAAAGCTGCTGGAGGAACCCCTCTTCCGTTCCAAGCCATACCGGCGTTTTGAAGAAGGCTGCGGCAGACTTCTGGAGGATATCGGCAGAAGGTTCGCGCTTACAGACAGGAAAGAAGGTTGAAAGACGGAAGATGAAAATGGGGCCAGCGGCCGGCATTGTCTTTTTTCCTTCGACTTTTATAACTGTTTTCGGAATCGTCTTTCCGATCAAAAACCGGGATCCCCGAACGGCTGTGTGAGCCGTTCGGGGATCCTCTCCTTTTTCGATCTCAATGGGTACGGGCGAAGCCCGTCCGTCATTTTTAACTGTTACCTGTTCACTCGCGCGCCGGCGTTTCAGGTCTGTCTGCCCTCGAACTGCGTCATATAGAGCTCGTAGTATTTGCCCTGCTTTTCGAGGAGGGCGTCGTGGGTGCCGGTTTCCACCACGCGGCCGGCGTCCATTACGACGATGAGGTCGGCGTCGCGGATCGTGGAGAGCCGGTGGGCGATGATCAGGCTTGTGCGGTCGCGCATCAGGTTCGCCATCGCGTTCTGGATGCGCCGCTCCGTGCGCGTGTCCACGGAGGAGGTCGCCTCGTCCAGGATCAGGATCTCGGGGTCGGCGAACACGGCGTGGGCGATCGCCATGAGCTGCCGCTGCCCGTGCGAGAGCCCCGCCCCCGCCTGCTTTAGGAAGGTATCATACCCCTCCGGCAGGCGGTTTATAAAGCGCGAGATGTTGCTCGTTTCGGCGGCGTATACCATGCGCGCGTCTGAACCGGCCGGGTCTGCGTACTTGATGTTGCCGGCGACGGTATCGGAGAAGAGCACCGTATCCTGCAGCACGATGGCGGTTTTCTTTCGCAGCGCGTCGCGGCTTATCTCCCGTATGTTCACGCCGTCGATCAGGATCTCGCCGCTGTCTATGGGGTAAAAGCGCATCAGCAGATTCACGATCGTGGTTTTGCCGCTGCCCGTCGCGCCGACGAGGGCGATCTTCTGCCCCGGGCGCACGTCAAGGCTGAAGTCGAAGAGCACCTGCCTGCCGGGCAGATACGAGAAGTTGACGTTGCGGAAGGAGATGCCCTGCCGGATCCCGTTCAGATCCCGGTCGCCGCTGTCGTCCTCATCCCCGTGGTCCATCAGCGTGAATACGCGCTCCGCGCCGGCGACGGCGGTCTGTATCGTGCCGTAGAGCTGGGCGATCTCGTTGATGGGGCGGGAGAACTGCTTGGCGTAGATGATAAAGGCCGAGATCGTGCCGATGGTGATAAGGCCCGTGTAGGCGAAATAGCCGCCGAAGGCCGCCACGATCACAAATCCGATGTTGGAGATGCAGTTCATGATCGGCCCCATGGAGCCGCCGAGGATCTCCGCCTTTACGCTCACCTTTTTCAGCTCGTCAGAGGTCCCGTTGAATTCCGCCGTCACGTCCGCCTGCTTGTTGTAGGCGGCGACGCCGGCATGACCCGTGATCATCTCCTCCGCCTGGCCGTTGAGTCTGCCCAGCAGCGCCGAGCGCTTGCGGTAGACCTTGCGCATGACGGAGGACATCTTTTTCGTCACGAGCACGGTCAGTATCACCGTCACCATCGTGATGAGCGTGAGCTGCCAGCAGTAGACGAACATGATCGTCACCGTGCCGATCACGGTCAGAACGCCCGATACCAGCGAGCCGAGGCTCTGAGAGACGGTGTTCGAGATGTTCTCCACGTCGTTGGTCATGCGGCTCATCACGTCGCCGTTGGAGTGCGTATCGAGGTAGGCGATGGGCAGGCGGTCGATCTTTTTGAACAGATCGTGCCGCATCCTTTTTACGATGCCCTGACTGAGCGTTGCCGCGAGCAGGCTCTGCGCGAGGGAGCAGCCCGTGTTCAGCAGATAGACGAGCAGCAGGCTGCCCGCCAGGAGGTAGAGCCTGTCCCAGAGGCGGTCTTTGATGGAATCGATCGCCGCGCCCTGCACCGAGGGGGCCGCGAGCGAGAGCAGCGTTACGCCGACGACGGCGAGGCACAGCAGGATCAGGTTCCGTTTTTCCTTGCCGAAATAGGCGGTCAGGCGTTTGAGCGTGCCGGAGGCGTTCTCCGCCTTTTCGACCTCGGCGCCCATCATTCTGCCGGGGCCGCCGGGGCCTCTGCCGCCGGGGCGGAAGTTGACGCTCTGCGGCGCGCCGGGGCCCTTCGGGTCGCCGGAACGGAAGACGGGGCCGGTCTTTTCGGGCCGTTTCTCGAAGCCGCGGGGCAGCTCCCGCGCGGTCTGTTTCGCGTTTTCCATCACGCCGCGCCCCCTTCCCGCAGCTGCGAAGCGTAGATATCCTGATAGATCGGCGACGTGCGCAGCAGCTCCTCATGGGCGCCGATCGCGGCGACGGAGCCGTTCTCCATCACAAGGATGCGGTCGGCGTGCTGAACGGTCGCGATGCGCTGCGCCACGATGATTTTGGTCGCGTTCGGATCCGACTCTCTGAGCGCCTTCGTCAGCGCCGCCTCGGTCTTCAGATCCAGCGCGCTGGTGGAATCGTCGAAGATCAGGATCTCATGGGGCTTTAAGAGCGCGCGGGCGATCGAGATGCGTTGCTTCTGCCCGCCCGAGAGGGAATGGCCGCCCTCCGTCACGGGGGTGTAATAGCCGTATTCCGCGTCGCAGATAAACGCGTCCGCCTGCGCGGCGGCGGCCGCCGCTTTGGTCTCTTCGGGGCTTGCGTCGGGTTTGCCCCAGCGGATGTTCTCCTCGATGCTGCGGGAGTAGAGCTCTGTTTTCTGCATCACGAAGGAGATCTTTTTCCGCAGCTCCTCCGTTTTGTAGTCGCGCACGTCGCGGCCGTCTACCAGCACCTGACCGGCGGTGGCGTCGTAAAAGCGGGGGATGAGCTGCACCAGCGTCGATTTGCCGCAGCCGGTCGCGCCGATCACGGCGAGCGTTTCCCCTTTTCGGATCCTGAGATCGATACCGTGCAGCACCTCGCCGCCCGCGCCGCCGGGGTAGGTGAAGCTCACGCCCCGGAATTCCACCGTGCCGGTCTGAGTTTCGGTCTCCTTTTCTGCGCCGTCCGCGATCGCGGGGGATTCGCGCAGCACCTCGTTGACGCGCTCGGCGGAGGCCTTCGCGCGGGTGAAGGTCTGAAAGATGTTCGCCATAAAGCCGATCCCCATCAGGATCTGCGAAAGATAGGTGATCGCCGCCATCACGCTGCCGGGCGTTACGCCGCCGTCTGTCTTCACCGTAATGCCGCCGACGAGGATCACCCCGACGACGCAGAGGTTCAGCACGATGTTCATGCACGGGCCCATGTAGGCGAGCAGCGTCTGCACCCTGAGGTTCGTGGCGCAGAGCGCGTCGTTCGCCGCATCGAAGCGGCCGAGCTCATGGTCCTCTTTTACATAAGCCTTCACGACTCTGGCGCCGGCGACGTTCTCCTGCATCACGTTGTTCACGCCGTCCAGCTTTTCCTGTACGACCCGGAACAGGGGAGAGGCCTTCTTCATGAAAAAGACCACCGTCGCCCCGACGAAGGGCAGGCCGCACGCCGCCACCAGCGCGAATCGCGGCGACAGGCGCAGCAGCATCACAACGCCGCCGAAGAACATCACGATGTTGCGTACAAAGCCGCGTATGGCAAGCCCGATGAAGGTCTGCACCTGCGTCGTGTCGTTCGAGAGCCTTGTTACAAGCGAACCGGTCGTGAAGCGGTCCGTCTGCTGAAAGGAGAGCGACATGATGCGCGAAAACAGATCCTTGCGCAGGTCGTTGCCGAAGCCCTGCGAGGCAATGTTCGCGAATACGCCGCTGAGCACGCCCGAAAGGCCGCCTAGCGCCGTGAACAGGATCATTTTTACGCCCACCGATAAGATGCGCGATACGTCGTGCGCCAGCACGCCTTTATCCACGATCTGCGCCATCAGGTCCGGCTGCAGCAGGTCCATACATACCTCGCCCACCATGAACAGCGGCGCGAGAACGCAGAAGATCCAATAGGGCTTCAGGTATTTTTTCATGCGTCGGCCTCCCCTTTGATCAGGTCGCCCACGGCGTTCAGCGTTTCGGTCAGCTCCCGTTCCCGTTCCTCTGTCAGAAACGCCGTGATCCGCCCGTCCGCCTCGCCGAAGGCCCCGCGCACGGCCCCGGCGATCGACGCGCCCTTTTCCGTAACGTAGAGCCGGGTGTGCCGTTTGTCGCGTTCGTCCACCTCTTTGCGCACATACCCGTCCCGGCACAGCTCCTTTACGGTCTGGTTGACGGCGGCCGCCGTTACGCCGCCCAGCGCCGCGATCTGCGTCTGGCTCGCCCCGGGGTGCCGGTCGATGTACAGCACCGTTTTGGTGTACGCCTCCGGTATGCCGAGGGCCTGCGCGACGCCGCGCAGATACTCCTCCCAGATGCGGTGCAGCCGCCCCACCGCCATCATCAGCGTGACGCGGCGCGGTCTGTGATCCTCCATCTTATCGCCTCCTGATGTTATAGAATTAATTAATTGCTTAATTAATTTACACCTCGGATCGGGGAATGTCAAGCTTTTTTTTCGGGCGGACGCCGCAAAAAAGACGTTTGCTCCTGCGCCGCGGGGATCCGTCGCGCAAAAAAAACCCGCGAAATCGGCAGACCTCATGCGGCCGGAGGGCAGGGAGATATTGCATTCTTCCGGAACGCGTGCTATGATAAGATCGTGATAAAACCGAAGAGGAGGTGAAGAATATGCCGAGCGGACTCAGATCGTTTTTCGACGGGATCCTGGATCTGATCACGTCGTTCTTTGTGAAGATCCTCTATCTGTTCAACGGCTGAACGCCGTGATGGAACGCGGCGCTTGACAAAAATCCGGAACGGGTATATAATACTCCTGAGCTATTCAAAATGAGTAGTATTTCGCCGGGCGGCCGGCCATCCGCCGCGCCCGGGAACGGAGGGATCCTGTATGCCGAACCGAATTCTGAAAGAGAGCGTCTGCGTCAGCGACAGCATCGCGGGCCTTGCCTGGTTTGAGGAGGTGCTGTTCTACCGCCTGATCGTAAGCTGCGACGATTACGGGCGCTACGACGGCCGCACGGCGGTGATCCGGAACCGGCTCTTTCCGCTGGAGGAGGAGCTGACAAAGGCCGACGTGGAGGCGGCTCTCGCTTCGCTTGAGAGGGCGGGGCTCGCCCTTCGGTATGAAGCCGACGGCAAGCCGTATCTGTACCTGCCCGGCTGGGAGGATCACCAGAACGTACGCGCCAAGCGCAGCCGCTATCCGGCCCCGCCGCCGCCCGAAGAAGCGTCTGCATACATCTGCGCGCAGACGTACGCGGATGCGCCCGTAATCCAATCCGAATCCTTATCCTCATCCTTATCCGAATCCTTCTCGGGATCCGAACCCGCGCGCGAAGCCGCGCCCGCGCCCGGAACCGCGCCCGTGCTCACAGAGCAGAAGAAGGAGGAGACGGAGGGGGCGGACGTGCTTTTGCCCGAAGCGCAGGCAGACTGTTTCCGGCTCCCATACCGGGGGCCTGGGTCGCCGTCTGCCGAAAAAGCGGGCATGCCTTCTCCCCGGCCCGTAGGCGGGGGAGAGAGGCGCGTCTGTCTCAGACCGCGCTGCGAAATGAACAGGGAGACCGCGTCGTTTCCCGGCGTCCCTTTCCCCGCGCCCGGTCAGCGGGCGGCGTGTATAAACGGACCGCCGTTAACGCATTGCGCAGAACAATAAAACGGAGGAAATACCATGTTCAGGAAAACGGTTTCTCTGCTGCTTGCCGTCGTTGCGGCGCTGGGGATGCTGATCCCCGCCGCCGCCCTTGAGACGGCGTCGCCGGTGAAGGTAACGCTCAAAAGCGCCGTCGCCGGGGCGACCCGCTACGATACGGACCGGCTGATTTCGGTCGAAACGCCCACGGCGACGCTCGCCGCCGGCGCGCCGATTTCGATCACGGATTACGCCGGCCGGCCCGAGGGGGCGCACATGACGGCCGGGCGCACCTACTATATCGCCTATACGCTCATAGCGGCTGAGGGATACGCGCTGCCCGCGGCCACGGGCGACGCGGGACTGACCGTCGCCTGTGAAAAGGGCGCGAAGCTCCTCTCCGCCGATATATCCGGCGACAGTCTTGTCATCCGCGCGAAGGTAACCGCCGACGGCAGCGTTCTTCAGCGGATCATCGGCTTTCTGCATGACCTGCTGCTGAAGCTCCGCTCCCCGTTCGGCGGCGCGAATGAGAAATGAGAAGTGACGGACTTCGCTTCGCCCGTACCCATTTTATAAAATCAAAACGCGAAGCGTTTTCCGACGTTTCTCATTTCTAATTTCTCATTTCTAACTTCCAACTCGCGCATTCAGCGCGGCAAATCCGGATTTGTCGATGTGTTCCATGAGGCAGAAAGCTGCCGTCCCGGTAGCGCGGCTGCCCTCAGCCGCCCCGGCGAA
>CADBOC010000133.1 GCA_902796175.1 Oscillospiraceae bacterium
CCGAAGGGCAGTATCACGCTGAAAACAGAGGTCAGCCCGAAAATGACGCCGATGAACCATTGAAACAACTCGTGAAAACTCATAATATCCTCTCCTTAAAAAAGAATGTAATAAATGCTGCGGTCATTCTCTGCGGCGGTTTACCCTGTCGATGTAACTTTCCGTCAGACTGGCCCAGGAATAAGCGCTCATGTACTCTCCTCTGTAGGAATCAATCGCTTCGATCTCCCCCTTGAAAAAGCGGTACAGATCGCAGTCCACACGCTCAGGCACAACGCGCAAAGACCCTTTGTGGATCTCTATGATGTCGCCGATGCCGTTTTCTTCAAGCGTGGTTCTGAGAGAACGGATGACCACATCCAGCTGTTTCTGCATGGAACGGTCATACAGACCGTCTTCCCAAAGCGCTGCAAACAGATTTGCCCTTGTCACAAAACCGCCCTGCCGGTCCACAAGATAAGCAAGCAGCTCCTTAGCCCTGGCGCGGCTGAAAACGACAGGTTTGCCGTTTGCGAACACATCGAACTCGCCGAAGGTACGAATGACGACGCGCGAGGGCTTCGGCTGCAGAACACGGCCCCTCATAGCATATTCGATCTCGGCGTTCAGCCGCTGGGCGCTGACAGGTTTCAGCAGATACCCGGAGGCGTGCAGGGTGAACGCGTCTACCGCGTATTCTGAATAGCCGGTCAGAAAGATCACCGCGAGATCCGGCTGCAGTTCTTTCATTTTTACGGCGAGAGTAATTCCGTCCATATCCGGTATGTTGATGTCAAGGATAACGATATCGACCGCGCCGGCCCCGAGCCTCGCCAGCGCTTCGCCGGCGCTGCTGACCCCTTCAACCTCCGGATGCTGAGGCAGATCTCTGCACATGGAAACAGTAAGATCCAGGATCAGAGCTTCATCATCCACGCAAAGAATCCGCATCAAGATCGCTCTCTCTCTTTATAATCATATTTACTTTATCATGCAATGTCCAACAAATGTCCAACAAAAAAAACGTTTTTTTACGAATCGGGTATGCGGATGGTGACCGTTGTGCCGATGTCGATCACACTGTCGACCGTGAGCGTGCCGCCGCACATCTGCTCCACGCGGCCCCGCACGTTGCGAAGCCCGATGTGAGAGCCGTCTTCCGCAGAGAGAAGCGCGGCGTCAAAGCCCTTGCCGTTGTCGATGACGGTGATCTCATGCCCCTCTTTTGTTCTGCGGGTCCTGACGGTAACGATACCCTCTTTTCTGATGCGCACGCCGTGACGGATCGCGTTTTCTACCAGCGGCTGTATTGTCAGCGCCGGTACCCGAAAATCAAGATCCTCCGTATCATAATCGACCCGAACGTAAGGAAAGCGTATCGCTTCTATCTCCGCGTATATACGGATGTGATCCAGCTCTTTTCTGATCGGTATCAGATCCGGCTGCCCCAGCGAATCGATGTTCTGACGCAGGTACGTCCCGAATTTTTCGGTCGTTTCAAACGCCTGCTCCGGGTCTGTTTTACAGAGAGCCTGAATGGTAGAAAGCGTATTGTACAGAAAGTGCGGCTGTATCTGGCTCATCATGATCTGAATGCGCTGTTCCGCCATCAGAGCCCGTTCATGTTCTCTGACGAACTGCAGATGCAGCCAGACGTAATAAAAAACCGAGGAGCTGACCGCTGTGACAGTCAGAAAACCCACGGGATAGCTGCCTTTCACAACAAACGTATCAAGCACAACGGATATTACGATCATAAGAGCGTTGCTGACCGGCAGAACGGTCTCCCATCTGCGGGCCCGGGAGTATTCCTTAGCGGATAAAAACACAAGATAGGCCAGCAGAACAGCGCTGACGATATGACAGCTGTAGCCGAGCGGCCCCCGAAAAAAATGGTTGTTTGCGTCGATCCCGAAGCAAATACCGCTGAAAAGCGCAGAGAGATGGATCGCGGCGTTGAGTATCACAAGAAACCACGCGGGACGGTAAGACCGCTCTTCCCCGATAAGATAACAGAACATGACAGGGATCGCGGGCCGTACGCTGTAGCCGTAAATACTTGAGATCAGGCGCCAGGACCTGAATCTTACCTCATTTTCAAAAAGACACTCTGCAACGTTCTGCACGATCAGGCTGATTAAAAGCGATACGATTATAAGCATGATCGTTTTGTGTTTTTTTTTGATATACGGGTCAATCAGAACCGCGACCGTTACACCGAAAAGCTGCAGCGCCAGCGGCAGCAGCAGAAGAAGAATTTCATGAAAACGCATCTGCATAATGGCGTCATCCTTTCAACAAAAATGGTATCACAACGGAAGAGGGTTGTCAATGTGAAAGATGCGAGCTCAGGATACGCTGCAGAAGAATCGTTTCGATTTGTTGGACATTTGTTGGACATTTCATGATACAGTTGAAACGCATATAAAAAGAGGGGGGTTGGCATGGAAATTTTTATTTTTATTCTCCTGTTTCTTTCAGCCGAGCTGATCATTACGGCCGTTCAGTTTTTGACCCGAAAAAAAACGGTCAGCACCGGCCGGCGCATGCTGATTGCGCTGGGAAAGCTGATACTGTCTGTGCTTCTGGCGTTTTTGCCTATGGCCGGCCCCGTTCAATTGCGTTTTTTGCAGCCGTTTATGATGGCGTCGTACGCCGCGCTGTTCGCAGACAGCATCGCTGACGCAGGCGTCACCCTGTACTGCCGCCTGAGAGACCGGGAGCGCCGCTTCAGCGTTGTAAAGGCTGCAGGTTTACTTTGCGGCGTTCTGTTTTGTGCTTACGGCGTGATCAACATGGAAACCGTTACGCCCAATCACCACACCTACACATCCGAAAAGCTAAGTACTTCACATACGCTCGTTTTTATCGCTGATCTTCACGTCGGCAGCGCCCAGCCTTTTTCAGTGACAGCGAAAACGCTTGCGGAGGTCCGCGGGCTCAAACCGGAAGCAACGGTCCTCGGCGGCGATATCTTTGACGACTATACGACAAAACAAGAGATGCAGGAAACCTGCAGACTGTTCGGGGAATTCGAAACCCCTGTTTACTATCTCTACGGAAATCACGACAGACAGGGGCACGCCCAATACGCCGGCGGCAGAAAGTTTACGCAGCAGGATCTGGAATCGGCGCTCACCGAAAACGGCGTCGTGATCCTGCAGGACGCGTACGCCGAGATCGCGCCCGACCTTCTGCTGCTCGGTAGAGAGGATATCACACAGGGGGACGGCAGAACCCCGATCGAAAACCTGCCGGATCCTGCGCCGGAGAAGTATCTCATCGTAGCAGACCATCAGCCGTCGCAGTTCAAAGAGAATCTTGCCTCAGGCGCGGATCTTCAGCTATCGGGACACACCCACGCCGGGCAGTTGTTCCCGCTTGGCCTGCTCTATGATCTGATCGGGTACAATTACGGAGATTATCAGCAGGGCACGGCCGTTATGAACGTAAGCGCCGGCGCGTGCGGCTGGCGGGTGCCGTTCCGCACAGAGCGGCATTGTCATTACGAAGTGATCAGACTCGAACCCGCGGCGCGCTGAATCGGCCGTTACGGCTTTCACCGCGACGCTTCTGAGAAAAAGATATACCGGATAGGAGAACAAAGCATGACAAAATCAAAAGGATGTTTTGACGGTTCCATGCCGAGGGAAGTGCTCGAGTACTACCTTTCGCACGCCGTCAGCGCGCAGTGGATCACCATGAGCGACACTCTGGAAGACGACATCCGCGTGATCGTAAAAACCGGGATCAAATTTCTCGGCAGAGCGGCCGGGATCTGGAAGGGCAATATGCCTGAAGAAGCGCATTTTGCCCGCACGAAGGAGAGCGCGGAGAAAATACACGCCGCCGATCCGGAAGTGATCCTGCAGGCCTGCATTTTTGAGGCCCTGTACCGGGAAGACGTGGAAAACGTAAAAGTGCCGCTCTGGGTTTTTGAAGCCTTCGGCCTTCCGCCGGCGGACCGCTGCTTCGACTACGACGCGTGCCTCTTCCCGGAGGGCACAAAAACCTGGGACTGCATGCCCGATATCTCAAAGACCGAAACGCAGATGTGGTTTTATTACCGCGGCCGCCGTTATATCGACTGCGGCTGCGAAGCGTTCCATATGGGTCAGATCCACCTCTACACCGGCCATGACCGCGGCTACCGCGGCATAGGGAAGGTGCTCGGCATGCTGCGCGAATACGCAAAAACAAACGCGCGGCGTCACAAAGTGATTTTTGACGCGCATTCACACTCGCTTGTCGTGAACGGAAAAAGCCTGCTGGATTATAACGCGATGCCCTTAACCCGCTACCCCGTTCTCGACCGGCCGGGCGAAAAACTGGTGCTTGTAAGAGAGGGGAAATCCGGCGGCGGCGTTTCGCCCGAGGGCGTATACGAAAAGGCGCTCCCCTTTCTGTATGAATACGACAACTGGGGCGGCAGAGACCGTTGGGCGTATGAGCACCAGACCTATGAGGAGCGCGCATGGAACCAGTGGTGGGGCGGCGATCAGATCTCCTGGTTCGCAAACCAGGATGAGGAAGCGCGGAACCGTTTTCTGGATTACACCTTCAAATGGACCGCCGTCAACAATCCGGACGGATTTTTCGCTTTTCCGCTGATGCGCGGCATCGGTGCCGGCGGAGACGGACAGGAGCTGTGCTATAAGCTCAACAACCGCTCGGACGCCTGCCCCTGTGGATTCTCTCAGGAGGACGAAGTAAAACGCATCTTTGAGACCGGCTACGGAAAATACCGCGTTTTTTCGAATCCGTCGATGCTCGATTACGGCGGCAGGGATGAAGACGATCCCGAGACCGGGGTACGGTACCCTGAAAAGGTCGTTCTGTACGGAAGCTTTCAGCCTTACGTCGGAGCCGTAAAGGACGATTCAAACAGCGAGATCACGCGCATGTACTACGTCGGCGGCGGAAAATACTCGTTCTCGTTTGTAATGCCGTTCGCGGGAGAATACGATTTCGCGGTCTCGACCTGGGGGACGCTTTCAGCCTGCGTTTCGACCGAGAATCCGTTCCCATTCTCCGGGACCGGAAGCAAGGGAAAGCTGGTCATTCCCAAAGATAACACGGTAGTCCGTGTGACCTTCGAATATATGAAAGATAAAATCGAAGTCGAAACTGCGGAGTGATCCGCCGCCG
>CADBOC010000134.1 GCA_902796175.1 Oscillospiraceae bacterium
AGTACGGCCACGCCGGCGTAGACCCGAACTTCGGCGCGGGCGGCGGCGGCGGCTTTGAGGGCTTTGGCGGCTTTGACGCGGGCGACATCTTCTCAAGCTTCTTCGGCGGCGGCTTCGGCGGCGGGGGAGCCTCGCGGAACCCCAACGCCCCCCAGCGCGGCAGCGACGTGCAGGCCAATCTCACGCTCACCTTTGAAGAGGCCGCCAAGGGCTGCAAAAAGACCGTGGAGGTTCCCCGCATCGAGGTCTGCGACCAGTGCTCGGGCTCCGGCGCCGCGCCCGGCACCGCCACGCAGTCGTGCCCCGACTGCGGCGGCAGAGGGCAGATCAGTACCCAGCAGCGCACCATTCTCGGCGTGATGCAGGTGCAAAAGCCCTGTCCCCGCTGCGGCGGCAAGGGCACCGTTATTCCCACGCCCTGCCCCAAGTGCCGCGGCACCGGGCGCATCCGCCGCCCGGTCAGCGTGGAGGTCAACGTGCCCGCCGGCATCGACGACCGCCAGAGCATGAGCATCCGCGGGCAGGGCAACAAGGGCGCGAACGGCGGCCCCAGCGGCGACCTGCGCGTTTCGGTCTACGTGCGGCGGCATAAGTACTTTGAGCGCGACGGCTTCAACGTGTGGTACGAAGCGCCCATCACCTTCGCCCAGGCGGCCCTCGGCAGCGAGGTCGTGGTGCCGACCCTCGACGGCGACGTGAAGTATACCGTGCCCGCCGGCACCCAGCCCGGAGACGTGTTCAAGCTCCGCGACCGGGGCATACCGGTCCTGAACGGCCGCGGCCGCGGCGACCAGCTCGTGCGCGTGAACGTGCAGGTGCCCAGACACCTCACCGAACGCCAGAAGGAGCTGCTGCGCCAGTTCGACGCCGAATCGGCGCCGAACGCCGGACATACCCCCCACCCCGACGACAAGGGCAAGGGCGGGATCTTCGGAAAAAAGAAGAAATAAAATGAAAGAGGACGGTTCCTGTTTTGGAGTGACCGTCCTCTTTTTTCGTTTCTTATCATCTATTGACAATCATTTCGCAGATTTGGTATAATTCTGTCAGAGATATATCGTAATGCATGAAAGAAGGATCGGGTATGAAAAAACGGTTTTGGCGTTTATCTGCGCTGCTGCTGGCGGCGCTGCTCCTGTTCCTGATCGCGGGCTGCGATTTCAGCGGCGGGGAAACCGGCGGTGAGGCCGACGGCGTGCCGGCCGCGGATCTCTATGACGGCCGGGACGAAGACGCTCAAGCGGACAAAGAAGCGGACGAAGAAGCGGACGAAGGCGGAGGCTCGGGGAAAAACGGCTCCGGCGCGGATGCGAAGGCCGGAGAGACGGAGGTCCGCGTCAACGAGGGCCTGGTCGAGATCGGCGGCAAAAGCTACCGGGGGAACGCGCGGTATACCGAGAATGAGGATCTGGGGACCGTCACCTTTTACTGCGAGGATCTCGCGAACGGGGACGGCTTCGCCGTGAGGATGCTGAAAAGCGACCTGGATCAGGCCGCCCTGTTTTCGGATGATCTCAAAGCCGAAAAGGAGTGGGGCCGGCGCGTGACCTCCTATATGAAAAAGCTGTCCGATATCGACAGCTATAAGTGGACCCGCGCCGTGCTGTATCAGCGCGGGGGCAAGATCTATTCCCTGGCGGAGGGCGCGGATCTCGGGATCTCGAAGGCCTCGGTCGTGATGCCCGGCAGCGGCGCGGAACGTAAGCTGCTGTTCGAATTCGTTCTGTCTTCGACGGGCGAAACGGTGTCGGGGACCTGCGTATACGGCTTCGGCGGGGCGGAGGACCGAACGCCCGCGCCTGTCGAGACCCCGAATACCGGGAGCGGTTCCGGCGGCTCCGGCGGTTCCGGCGGCTCCGGCGGTTCCGGCGGCTCGCGGTACAAGACCTGCCCCACGTGCGGCGGATCGAAAACGGAAAAGATCCCGTGCGGCTACTGTCTCGGCAAGGGAACAAAGATGTGCATGACCTGCTACGGCAAAAAGACCGTTCCCTGCGACAAGTGCGGCGGCGACGGATTGATCTATGACGCGTCGCGCGGCGTTGAGGTGGCCTGCCGCAACTGCCTGGGAGGGGATAAGACCTGTTCCGCCTGCTCGGGCGCCGGTGAAAAGCCCTGCGATACGTGCCGCGGCGCCAAGACCGTCGAGACCCGGTGCCGGACCTGCTACGGCAGCGGAGAGGTGCTGAAATAAACGGACGACGGCGCCGCCGTGCGCCGATATCGGAACGCGCATACCTGTGGGACCGGGACGGGTATGCGCGTTTCCTGTTCATTCAAACGGATTTCGCGGCTGTTCACGCATTTCGGGCTTGCATAAAAAGCGATGCGCATGTATAATGGCAGCATATGAGTATAAGGAGGAGAAACGCGGTATGTATTGCAAAAAGTGCGGCGCGCAGTATTCCGATTCGCGCAGGAGCCCGTTCTGCGCGAGTTGCGGGGCGCCGCTCCCGAAGCCCGCTCCCGCGAAGGGGGAGTCGGAAGGCGAGCCGGAAGGCGAGCCGGAAGGCGAGCCGAAGGAGAACGTGGTGCGGGTCGTGGTGGAAACAAAGTCTGCCGCCGACACGCCGCCGGACGGCGTAAAGAAAAAAGAGAAACAAAAGAAAAAAAAGATCGGACTTCCCGTGCTGATCCCGCTGATCGTCGTGCTCGTCGCGGGCGCAGCTTTCGGCGGCTGGCTGGCCGTGAAAAAGTACATTCTGCGTCCGCCCGAACCGCCCACCGCGGCTGAGCCCTCTTTTCAGCGCGTTACGGACGCGTCTGAAACGGAGCCGTCCGAGGCCGCTCCCTTCCACGCCGAGGGCGTTTGCGGCAAAGAGGGCTCGAACGTGGCCTGGTCGCTCGACGCCGACGGCGTGCTGAAGCTCAGCGGCGTGGGCGAGACCGCCTCTTACACCACCGAAAAGGAGCATCCCTGGGCCGCGTATTACCGGCAGATCCGTTCCGTTGAGGTCGGCAACGGCATTACGGCGCTGGGGGATAACCTGTTCCGGTACTGCCTGGAGGCGGAGCGGATCACCCTGCCCGAGGGGCTGAAAACGATCGGCAGATTCGCGTTCGCCGTCTGCATGAAGCTCCCGGAGATCACGATCCCGGCGTCGGTCGAGACGCTCACGGATAATCTCTTCGTGACCTGCGATTCGCTGAATACGCTGCGCGTGGCGCCGGGCAGCAAGACGTTCGCGGTGGAAAACGGCATGCTCTGCACGGCCGATAAAAAGCATCTGATCCGCATTCCCTCCTCCACGACGGGGGAGCTCAGGATCCCGGAGGGATTCGAGATCCTGGGGACCTGCGCCTTCGGCCCTTCCGGCGTAACACGGATCTATATCCCGAAGACCGTGAAGCGGATCGACGCGTGGGCGTTTGACGAATGCTTCGATCTCGCCGCGTTTGAGGTAGCCCCCGACAACGCCGTATTCTCCTCCGAGAACGGCTATCTGTTCTCCGCCGATAAAACGGAGCTTGTCGCCGCGCCCGCCGCGGCGGGAGGGGGTTCCTATACCGTGCCGGATACGGTGACGGCGATCCGCGATACGGCCTTCGTTTATACGGATCTGACGCGGATCGTTTTCCCCGCCTCCGTGCGGACGGTCGGCAAAAAGCTCTGCCGTCTGGCGCAGAACGATATCCGGCTGGAGTTCTCCGGCGACGCGCCCGAGATGAAGGAGCTGCCCTTTGCCCGGGACGTGCGGGTGACGGTCGTCTACCCCGGCGCCGCCGCGGGCTGGGCGGAGCTGCGCGCGAGAGATACCGGGAACAACATCACATGGATAGACGGCTCGGGCGGACCGTCCGACCCGCCGCCTGAAAGCGGGGCGGTCCCGTCCGGATCGGCGGAGCCGCAGACCGAGGATGCGGATTCGGGCTTTCTGGACGGAACCGGCAAAGACAAGAACCGCGTCGGGTTTTAACGGCCCGGCGTAGAAAAGGAGGTTTTTCGTTTATACCAAAGACCTCTCCCGCGTACGCTGCTGCCTGAACGAGAAAAGCCTGTTCGGTTCCGTTCTCTGTTCGACGGACGGAGGGCGGCACGCGAACTACGGCAGAGCGCCGAAGCAGGACGGCGAATTGCTTGAGGCTGTCCGCAGGCTGTTTCTGGACGGGGGCTGACGCGCGACGGAAGCGGCGGGGCGCGTCCGGTCCCGCGATCCGGCGGGCGTCTGCGGAAGGCAGCTCGGGAATGGACCGTATTCCTTATATACACAGACGGTTTCCGCCGCAAGACGCGTTATCCGTCTCCCAGCTCCTCGCGCAGACGCGCGAGGAGCTTTTTCTCTCTGCGCGAGACCTGCACCTGCGTCATGCCCAGGGCGGCGGCGGTTTCGGTCTGCGTGCGGTCCTCGCGGTAGCGCAGGCGCAGCAGGGCGCGGTCTTCGGGGGAGAGGCGGCCGAGCGCCCGCTCAAGATCGGCGCGGCGCACCGCCGCCTCCTCGGGGCCGGGCACGGGCGCGACTCGCGCGGGCGCGTCCGGGTCGTCCTCTGAAACGGAGAGGGAGAGCGGCGGCGTGAACACGCCCCATAGCAGCGCGCATTCGGCGGCGGAGATCCCCGCCGCTTCGGCGAGCTCCGATACCGTCGGGGCGCGGCCGAGGCGAGAGGCGAGCGCGTCGGCTTTGCTTCGCAAAAGCCTTGCGCGGTCCTTGTCTTTGCGCGGGACGTGCACCGCGCCGCCCTCGCGGAACAGCCCGCGCATCTCGCCGAGGATCGCCGGCACCGCGTAGGTGGAAAAGCGGCAGCCGAGGGCGGGATCGAAGCCGGCCGCCGCGCGGATGAGGCCGAGAAAGCCCGCCTGCGCGAGATCCTCCGGCGTTTCGCCCCGCCCCGTAAAGCGTTTGACGCAGGCGTAGACCAGCGGCAGGTTCTCGCTGACGAGGCGCTCGGCTTCAGCCGTCATGCCGTACGCCGAGGCGCTTCGTGATGGCGACGGTCGTGCCCCTGCCGGGGGAGGAGCGTACCCGAAGACCGTCCGAAAAGCTCTCCATCACCGAAAAGCCGATGCCGGAGCGCTCTTCGCCCCCGGTGGTGAAGAGCGGCTCCATCGCCTTTTTTACGTCCGGGATCCCGACGCCCGTATCCCGCACGCGCAGCTTCAGGATATTGCCCTCGTAAAACGCCGCCGTGAGCGTGACGGCGCCCTCCCCTTCGGGGTAGGCGTGCACCACGGCGTTCGTCACCGCCTCGCTCACGACCATTCTCAGGTCCCCGAGCTCCTCGACCGTGGGGTCGTAGAGCCCCGCGAACACCGCGACGGCGGCGCGGGCGAAGGCCTCGTTTTCGCTGCGCGCCGGAAACGTCAGGCGCATTTCGTTGAGTTTTCTCATGCTTCGCTGTCTCCTTTTCCGAATTCGGCGACCGCCGTTACGCCGGAAAGGCGCATCATGCGCTCGCTTCTGGCGTCCAGCCCCCGCACCTGCGTTTTGCAGCCGAAGGCCGCCGCCTTTTTGCTCCTGCCCAGCACAAAGCCGACGGCGGAGCTGTCCATGAACGTGACGTGCGTAAAATCCAGAACCAGCAGGCCGGGCTTTGCGCGGACGAGCGCCAGATCCGTACGCTCCCTGAGCCCCGGTGCCGCGTGGTGGTCCAGCTCCCCGTCGAGAAAAACGGTGAGAGTCGCGTCGTTTTTTTTGATCTCCATAGATACTCCCTTTTTTGAAAGACGAAAGATGAAAGAAAGACGAAAGACGAAAGATGAAAGACGAAAGATGAAAGACGAAAGAAAGACGAAAGAAAGACGAAAGATGAAAGATGAAAGATGAAAAAGGAAAACGCTTCGCGTTTTGATTTATAGAATGGAAAAGGGCGTCGGTTTATAAGGGGAACAGGAAGGATGAAAGAACGGATGGGGAACGCCTCCGGGGTTCGGCGCGGCCTGAACGGTCCGGTATGCGCCCATTATACCGCTTGTCCCTTGCGAAAAAGGCCGAACCGGGGCGCCTCTTTCCTTTTTATTCAGCGGCGCGTCAGCGCCGTTGAAAACGCCGGCCGCTTCGCCGCGTTTTCGTCTTTACTCTTTCGTTCGTCTTTCACCTTTCATCTTTCATCTTTTGTCTTTCGTAACTTTCGCGGCGCATGCCGCGCCGCCGCGCCGTGTTTCGTCTTTCAACCTTTCATCTTTATGACCATTCCTTTTCGCTGCGCTGCAAGGCACAAAACGAAATGAAACGTGTTTCTTTCAACCTTATCACTTTTTGCGGAGGTTCCGCCTCCGCAAATTCCGGAGTTGCCGAGACGTTCCGTAGAAGGCAGAGCTTTCCCTTACCGCCGAAGCGCGGACGCCC
>CADBOC010000135.1 GCA_902796175.1 Oscillospiraceae bacterium
GCGCGTCCGGGGCGTCATAAATGCCGCCCCCTACAGAGAACCGGTGAATGCTGTTTCCCGCGGAACATCTCTTCAAATCCGAATTTGCGCCTGTCCGCTTGACAGCGTTTTGTTTTTTCTGTATAATCCTGTTGAGAAGTAGCATGATATACAAAAGAAGATATTAATTACCGGGAGAGCAAGATGGAAATCAAACGCGATTTGTACCTGAATAAACTGATTTCGTTTATGTGGGACGGGCAGGTGAAGGTGATTACCGGTATACGCCGGTGCGGAAAATCCTATCTTCTGCGCGTGCTGTTTTATCGCCGTCTGTTGGAACAGGGCGTAAAACCGGAACAGATCCTGATCTATGCGCTGGATCTCGCAAAGGATATTCGCTGGCGCGATCCGCTGGCGCTTACTTCCGACGTACGCAGCAGAGTCGGGAACAAAACAGATCGGTATTATCTGTTTGTTGATGAGATCCAGATGTCTGACGAGGTACCGAATCCGTATAACCCCGGGGGAAGACCGATCACGTTTTACGACGCGCTGAACGATTTGAATTCACTTCCGAACCTGGATATCTACGTTACGGGCAGCAACTCCCGTATGCTTTCAACGGATATTCTCACGCAATTTCGGGGCCGCAGCGATGAGATACGGGTGCATCCGCTTCGTTTTTCCGAATATTTCGCCGCCGCCGGCGGAGAAACAGCGGACGCATTTGAGGATTACGCCTTCTTCGGCGGCATGCCGTTGATCCTGTCCCGCCCGAATGAGACAGCAAAACGGGAATATCTTGCCTCTTTGTTTTCAGAGGTGTATCTGCGTGATATTGTGGAACGAAAAAAAATCCGGCGGGAGGACGTGCTTACCGCAGCGGTGGATCTGCTCTGTTCTTCCGTCGGATCGCTCACGAACCCGAACAATCTTGCAAACGCGCTGAACAGCATGCAGAGGCGCTCCGGCGAAAGTACGGTTGCGCCGAATACCGTAAAGGCATATATCGGTCATCTGACCGACGCGTATCTGTTTGAGGAATGCCGCCGGTTTGACGTAAAGGGAAAGCATTATTTTGATTATCCGAACAAGTATTACTGCGAGGACGTGGGACTCAGGAACGCGCGGCTCGGTTTTCGACAGCAGGAGATGACGCATATCATGGAGAACGTCGTTTACTGCGATCTCAGAGCGCGCGGCTGCCAGGTGGACGTGGGCGTTGTTTACGCAAACGGAAAAGACCGTGCCGGGCGAACCGTCCCCGTCGCGCGGGAGATCGATTTTATTGCGGCGCGAAACGGAAAGAAAACCTATATTCAATCCGCCTGGGCGATGGAGACGGAGGAGAAGGCGGCGGCCGAAAACAGGCCCTTTTCGCTTACCGGCGATTCTTTTCCGAAAATCATTGTGCGCCATGATATACGCAGACGCTGGTACGATGAAAAAGGCGTGCTCAACGTTGGTCTTACGGACTTTTTGCTCGACGATACGCTTGTGTAAAACGGGGATTGTTGATCTTCCTTTTTGCATTTTGGGCGTTTCTCTGTCTCAACGGAAAACAAATCCTCTGCCCGCCAATTTCGGATTTGTCGGGCAGGATGAATCGTTTCCGGCGTGACGCGGCAGCGGCCTCTATTCCGTAGGGCACGGCGGCACCTCAGTGCCGTCAAAAAAGCCAACGGTTTGCAAACCCCCGCCTTCACGCACAAAGTCAACCCCACGCAGGCGGTAGCACGGCACCTCAGTGCCGTCAAAGAAAGGCCGTCGGTTTGTGCAGACCCATGGAAAAAAGGAATCGCGTTGCGGTCGGCTTCGCCGACGATCATAGACGGCACTGAGGTGCCGTGCTACCGGTGCGTAAGCCGTCGGTTTGTGCAAACCCATAAAAAATATGGAATCGCGTTGCGGTCGGCTTCGCCGACGATCATGGACGGCACTGAGGTGCCGTGCTGCCGGTGCGTAAGCCGTCGGTTTGTGCTGACCCATGAAAAATATGGAATCGCGTTGCGGTCTGCCCGATTGGTTCTTTCAACCTTCGTAACTTTTTTGCGGAGGTTCCACCTCCGCAAATCCGGATTTTTTGATGCGTTCCGCGAGGCAGGGAGCTGCCGCCCCGGTAGAGCACTGCGGCAGGGGAGGCCGGACCGGACGCGGGAGCCGAAAACAACTGAAAACAGACGGGGTATCATGAAACCGTATCTTATGCCTGTTTTTCTCGGTGGGCAAAAGATGCGTTTTTTTATATCCCCGAACCGGTACGGGTAAGGCGTATGTTTTTAATCGGGCATCATAACGGGCTTGAGTAATTCGCAAATCTAATAATTATGACGAACAACAATTCAAAATCAGAATATAAAACAGATTGATTCTATGTTTCTTTTATGGTAAAGTAATAATGGAGTATACTCTGATAGGGGAATTTTGCCCTTTTTTACCGATTATGAGCGTCACCCACATAAAATCTGTTTGCTTTTCTTTGTTTTCTCGTCCGCAGTCCGTTTTGCGTCCGCTTATTCCCGCGCGTCCCTTCGCGCCCGCTCCGGTCCGAAAATTA
>CADBOC010000136.1 GCA_902796175.1 Oscillospiraceae bacterium
AGATTATAACGCCTGCCGATTTCGCCCTGCGGGCGACGGCAATGGCGAATACGAAAGCGCTCTGCGCTGTGCGCAGCCGCTTTCTTGCTCCCGTTCCCGGGCGTGCGCCCCGTTTTTGCGCGGCTCTCCACGGATGAAGAACGGTGTTTTACTGTATTTCGGAACGTTTCGCCGAGACCGGCCGAAACAAACATAATACGGGGGCAGCCGCATGACGCCCCTGTGCAATAACAAGGGTCCCCGGACGTTCGACCGTTCGGGGACCCTGACCTGTTTCTGTGTTTTTTTTGATCGCGCAGCGGCGCGGGACCGGCCGCTCAGTATACGCCCGCGGTCAGGTATTTTTCGCCGTGACACACGGGGCATTCCACACGCGTTCTCCCGTGGCAGGTCGGGCAGGTCTCTCTCGTCTCGGCCCCGTTCGGGCCGACGCGGTTGATATAGCCCGTGCTGCCGCACTCGTCGCAGCTGATCTCGCCCGAGGCGTTGCAGCGCCCGCAGGGGCTGCCCACCTGACCGCCGGCGTTCCCGCCGGTATTTCCGCCCGAGCCGCCGTTCTGCTGTCCGCCGGTTCCGGCGGCGGTCAGGTCGAAGGCCGCGAGCGCCTCAACGCTGTAGGGGGCGGCGTCGAAGGCTGCCGCGACGTAGAACACGGCTCTCTGCCCCGGGGCATAATAGACCGTCCGTACAAAGCAGGTCCTGACGGAACTGAGCCCGTTTTCGACCGGTACCTCGTTGCGGTCCTGATGGCGGAAGGCGAGGATCGGATCCGCGATCAGGTAGTCCAGCTGCTCCACGGTATCCGAATCGCGCATCAGCTCCAGAACCGATTTTGAGGCAAAAAGCTCATTCTGCGTGAACAGATCCCCCTGTTTGAGCTGACTTTCGCGGCAGCGCAAGCCGATCCCGTCCGATCTGTCGTAATCGGGGACGTAGAAGCACAGGATCTGATCCTGCCGCGTCGTTTTGGTTTTTACGGTGAACGTCTGCCCGTCCGCGATCACGGCGGCCTCGCCGGTCTTTGTCTGCAGTCTGCCGTCGTCGGTGCGGAACGTTTCTCCCTTTTTATATACCCCCGCGCAGGCGGAAGCGCCCGTATAGGACGTATCGACGCTGCCGCCGCCGTAGCGGAAGCCGAGGTCGGTGACGTTCAGCTCGTCCGTGACAAAGAACTGCATTTGGCAGCGGCTGCGGTCGATCGAGCCGGAGACCGTGATGTTGCCGCCCTGGTGATCCATCGCCAGCGAGTCGCCGTCCAGCGTGTATTGCAGAGAGCCGTCCGCGGCGTTCAGCGACGCGCTGAAAAAGCGCTTGTTCTGGCTCGGAAACTCCTTGTCTTTGTAGCCGACCCTTACAAAGCCGTTCTGTTCGAGCATGGCGACGTAGGCCTCGAACACGTCGAAGATCTTCCCCGCGTTTCCGTCCTTGAGACCCCTTGACAGCATATGGCTGCCCGGGATCTCGTGCAGCTCGTTGAAGGTCAGAACGCCTTGGGCGAAAAAGGCGATATCCTGCGCCGCGTTCGCGGGGGCCGCGGCGTTTTTCGGCAGCGGGGGAGAGATCAGCGTTTCGTTCGCCTCGGCCGCGGTCGGTTCCGGGGCGGCGGTCGGGGCGTCCGACCCGTATGCGTCGGAGACGCGCCCTGGGGCCGCGCCGTCTGTCTGCGCCGCCCGGCTTTCCGCCGGCTCCGAGGAATAGAGCGCGTAGATGCGCGACCACTCTTCCGACGGGGTTTCGCGTGAAAAATCGCAGGCGGGGGCGGTGAACAGGGAGAGCAGGAGCGCGGCCGCTGTGAGACACAGCAGGATCGGAGAGCGTCTTTTCATTTTGCGTTCCTCCGTTTTTCATGATCGACGCGGCTGCCGTTCCGAACGAACGGCAGCCGCGCGGCGTTCCGGGAGAGACCGCTTAAGCGGCCATGCCCGTACCGCCGCAGGCGCTGCAGGTGACGTAGCCGACGCCGCCGCAGGTCGGGCAGGTGCCGTTTTCCGTCGCGCCGCTGCCGCCGCAGGCGGCGCACACGACGGTCTTGTTCCCTTCGCATACCGCGCAGACGCCGTCGGTTTCGGATACGGCGGCGGAAGCGCCGTCGGCTGCGGTCTGCCCGCCTTTGCCGGCAGCGCCGCAGGCAGCCGCCGTGAGCAGCAGCAGGGCGGCGGCAGCCGCCGCGAGGCGGCGGGGGAACCTCAGATCCCGTTTCATATTGTTTTCCTCCTTGACCGTTTTTGTATAGTTCTGTGTCAAAATATATCATATCCCGCTTCGGGATGCAAGGTTTTTCGGCGCTTTTCCCGGCAAAGACCAAAATTATCTATTTACTTTTCCCCTGAGCCGTGATAAAATAGCATGCAGGGATTTTTCCCTTTTGATACGGATCAATATTTTTAGGAGGAATATACCAATGGCCAGGACAAAAAAGACCATGGACGGCAACAACGCCGCGGCATACGTGTCGTACGCGTTTACCGAAGTCGCCGGGATCTATCCCATCACGCCTTCGAGCCCCATGGCGGACTATGTTGATCAGTGGTCTGCGGACGGCATGAAGAACATCTTCGGCACCACCGTCCGTGTGGCGGAGATGCAGAGCGAGGCCGGCGCCGCCGGTACCGTGCACGGCTCTCTTGCGGCCGGCGCGCTCACCACGACCTATACCGCTTCGCAGGGTCTTCTGCTGATGATCCCCAATATGTACAAGATCGCGGGCGAGCTGCTGCC
>CADBOC010000137.1 GCA_902796175.1 Oscillospiraceae bacterium
AAGTCGGTCTTGCCGTCCTCCGGCGAACGGATCGCCTGAACGCCGTCTTTGCCGACCTCAAAAAACGCGTTTTTGTCTTTGTACAGCATCAGCGGACCTCTACGGTATAAATCTTGCCTCTGCCGAGCGTGACCGGCACGCAGCCGTTTTCAACGGGCAGATCTGCCTTTTTGCTCCCGTCAAGGCCGACGGCGGCCGCCTCTTTTACCGGGAAACCGAAGCGGATCGCGCCCGCGATCTCGCGGTCCGTCGGGTTATAGACGCGAACGCTGAGAGCGTCCGCTTCCGTCTTGGTGACGGAGCTTAAAACAAGGTTTTCCCCCTCGACGGAGAGGAAGCTCTTTTCGGCGCCGAACACGCCCTCCTGTCTGCCGAATTCGCAGACCTTCAGCGGCGCGTTGAAGGCGAGGGCTTCGTTGTAGAGACCGGCCTCGTCCCATTTTTCGGTGTGGGGGAGCATCGCGTAGCGGTAGGTAAAGGACCTCAGGCTCTGGCTCGATTCGTCGCCCGGGTATTCCATCCACAGCCGGTTGTCGCAGGGGATGCGCAGGCGCGTGGATCGCACAAGGCCCATCGCGAGGGTCTGATTTTCGCAGTCTTCAAGGATCTCGTAATCCTTGGCGGCGTCCGTCAGCACGGCGAAACCGTTTTCGCCGTCCGCCAGGTCGAACCAGAGCTGCGCGGGGTGGCGCGCCAGCTCATTGCCGCGCACCTCGCCGTCGTTCGACGGGCGCACCGGGAACTCGGCCACCGTGAAGGAGCCCTCGGCCCAGGTCTTTTCGGCGGAAAGACCGGTGGGCATGCAGACCTTCAGATAATGGTCGCGGGCGGTGTTCTCGATCTCGGTCACGGTCTCAAGATACCGCGCGCCCTTTTTCAGGGTATAGGTGACCTTTACGGGCAGGGCGACGGTCTCCTCGCTGCGGCGTTTGTTCGGGAAGTCGCAGCGGGCGGGGACGGTCAGCGCGTACTTCGCCGTGAACCGCACGCAGAGCGGGCCGTTCACCGTGACGGCGACGTCGGCCCCCATGCCGAGGGAGGTGACGATCCGGTCGAGCGGTACGGCGTCGTAGGTCCACATGTTGCCCTTGTCGCCTACGTCGCGCAGGTAGTTTAAGGAGGAATAGACCCTGCCGGTCGCCTTATCCGTGATCTCGGCTGTGCCGTCGCGGGCGATCTGTACGCGGATGAATTCGTTCTCCGCCCGGTTTTCGCCCGTGATCATGCTGTTCGCGAGGATGCGGGGCGCGTCCCAGTCCTCGTGCGGGTAGGGGTATTCGTTCTTTTCCGCCCACTTGAGCTTGAAGGTCTTGTAGCCCATGGGCGGGATATCCTTCGCCTCGAAGAAGATATGTACCTTGGTGCAGTAGAAGGGCATATTGCGGCTTCTCGGGTGGTAGACGCCGGCGCGCACGTTCTCCTGCCGCTCGGCCTCCTGCACGGCGACGCGGTTGCCGTCGGCGTCCTCGATGATCAGGTATTTCAGGATCACGTCGCGCGGGATATCGACGTAGGCCTCCGCGATCTCGCTGCGGGCGAAGGAGGAGGGATTGTGCACGGCAAGGAAGTATTCCGTATCGCCGAAGCCGGCGGTGGAGATCTCTTTTGTGATCGCCTCGAGACCCTTACGCATGAGCCCCGCGCCGATGATGCCGGCCTGCCGCAGACGCTGTACCTCGCCCTCCGCCAGCGTGTTCGGGCCAAGCCCGTGCATGGAATCGTGGGCGTGGCTCTGAAAGAGCAGCTTCCAGAGCTTTTCCAGATAGGTATCGGGGTAGCGGGCAAGACCGTACTTCCACGCAAAGGCCGAGAGCGGCTCCGCGTAGCGGATCACGGTGTTCTCGGCGTGGGAGTTCTCGATCATCACCTCGGGGTGTGTGGAAAACACGTCCGTATGGATGCTGCCGACGGGGCCGTCGCGCATCGGGCCGCGCACCACGTCGAGATCCGGAACCGCGGCGAGCTTTTCCTTTAATTCCGTTAAGTAGTCGGTGAGGGTGGAGTGGACGATCTCCAGCTCCCCTTCGTATTCCTTTTGCAGCGCGGCGATGATCTCGGGCGTTAAGGGGTGGGGCTCCGTGAAGTCCGTGCCCTCGAACATCAGAACGGTATCGGGGGCGGCGGTGCCCTCCACGGTCTTCAGCGCCCGCTCCATGCCCTTGCGCAGGTTTTCGGGGTGGTAGCCGGTCTCGGGATCCAGTATGTCGTAGAACCAGCCGTAGTCGTCCGGGTTCGCGGTGTGGAAGACCCGGCCGAGCTCCCCCCAGGTATACTGCCAGCGCTTGTCCCATGCGTCCTTATCGTAGACGATCGGGATATGCCCCGCGAAGAAGAAGTTCCACCGCGCCTCCGGCCCCAGACGCGACGCGAGCGCCCGGGTGCCGTCCGGCGCTTCCCAGATGAATTCGTGATACTTCGATTTTTTCGGGTCCATGTATTTATAGAATACGATGGCGTCGATGCCGAAATCCGCGTAGATCTGCGGCAGCTGCGCGATCTGCCCGAAGGAGAAGACGTTGTATCCGCATTTCAGCGGTTCGCCGAATTCGGCGCATTTTTTTACGCCGTACTGCAGGTTGCGCACGACGCTCTCGCCCTGGATGGGGGCGCAGTCCGGCAGCGTGAACCAGGGGCCGATCTCAAGCCGCCCCTCCTGAACGAGAGATCGGATCTTTTCGCGCATTTCGGGGCGGATCTCCAGATAATCCTCGATGAGCGTCAGCTGCCCGTCGCAGAGGAAGGAGCGGTATTCCGGTTTTTCGTCCATAATGGCGAACAGGTGATCGAATAGATCCGCCAGCCGCATCCGCGTGCGTTCGAATTCCCAGCGGAACTCGCGGTCCCAGTGAGTGTAGGTAACGATATGAACCTTTCGCATGATACTACCTCCGAAGTTCGGTTTTGTACGGATTTGCAATTTGTGTACAAAAATTTTATCACACAGGCAATATGATGTCAACATGAAAAAGATTTTGAAAAAAATGGAAAAAAGCGCTTGACAAAGCAGAAGAGATATGATATAGTATGCATGCTCTCGATTGCGGGAGTGTTGAAGAAGAAGAAAAATATCATTTTGGTTTGAAACGATCATGCTTCCTTTAGGTGAAGTATGCCCGTTTTGAGCCAAAATTTTATTTTTCTTCTTCTTTTTTTCGGTTTTTCCCCTTGTACCTTGACAATTGAACGGTTTTTGCCCCGCCACTGCGGCAGATAGTGCGCATTGCGACCCAAAAGGCTTGCGCGCCTGCCGCCGAAACGGCGCACAGCGTCGGCGAACGGGACAAAAAACGGAATATCCGCGCGCGTCGAACCGTCCGGCGGGGCTTTTGCGTAAAGTGTGAAATGCTGCGCAGGAGGACGGCAGGGAGTAAGAGTGGAGAGTGAGGAGTGAAGAGTGAAGAGTGAAGAGGTGTTCCGAGAGACCTGAGGGGCTCTCGGAACGGCGCGCCGGGTGTTCGCATCGGAAAGAACGGTACAGACAGCAGAGATTTGAAAGCGATCGAAAAAACTTTGAAGATCGATATCGCCTGACGCGATATCGGGCGTCCGCGTAAGGCCGACGCCCTCAGCTCAGCTCCTCCGCCGCCGATTGGCGGGCGGGGGATCCCCTTGGTACAATTGAATAGGGCTTGTAAAGCCCAAAACGTACCGTGACCGATGCGAAGACCCGGCGCGCCGGACTGACCGGCGGGGCTTTTGCGTAAAGTGTGAAATGCTGCGCAGGAGGACGGCAGGGAGTAAGAGTGGAGAG
>CADBOC010000138.1 GCA_902796175.1 Oscillospiraceae bacterium
AAAGATGAAAGCGGAAAACGCTTTGCGTTTTGATTCTTGAAGGAGGTTTTTATGGCCTATATCCCGATGACCGACTACGATTCCGCCCCCGAGGAGGTGCGGCGCGAATACGACGACCAGATCGCCCGCCACGGGCGCATCACGAACATGAAGCGCACGCTGCTGCATAATCTCCCTTCGTTTCACGCCTATATGGAGTGGTACACCCTGTACGACGAGCTGCAGCCCGTGCTCGGCGACCGGGCGCTGCAGCTGCTCTCCTACGCGATCTCGAACGGCAACGACTGCCTGATCTGCGGCTCGTTCTTCAAAAAAATCCTGACCGAAAACGGAGAGGATACCGAAGACCTGAAGCTCGATGAGACCGAGGAGCTGCTCTACACCCTCGGCACCTGCGTGGCGCTGGACCCGCACAGCGTGCCGGATTACGTCTACGAGGGCCTGAAGGCGCGTTTTTCGGACGACGTGATCGTAACGATCTTCGCCTTCGCGGGCCTGATGTACGCGACGAACCTCTTCAACACCGTGGCGAAGGTGGATCTGGACCCGGTTCTGGAGAATTTCCGCATCGACGGGAAAAAATAAAGGAGTTTTTTCTATGGCTGATTTTGACGGACGCGTCGCCTTTATCACCGGCGCGGCGCACGGGCAGGGCCGCGCCACGGCCCTTGCGCTGGCGAAAAACGGGGCGGATATCGCCGCCTTCGACGTGGCAAAAAAGATCGAATATCCGAATTATGGATTCGGCACGAGCGAGGAGCTCGAAAGCCTGAAGACCGGGATCGAGGCGATGGGCCGGCGCTGCGAGATCTTCGCCGGCGACGTGCGCGACGACAAAGCCGTGACCGCCGCGGTGGAGGGAACGATAGCCGCCTTCGGCCGGATCGACATTCTGTTCAACAACGCCGGTATCTGCGCCTACGCGAAGCTCACAGAAATGACGGACGCCGAATGGGACGCCATGATCGACATCAACCTGAAGGGTCCGTTTATTGTCACAAGGCGCGTCGCGCCCTATATGATGGCGCGGAAAAGCGGCGTGATCATCAACAATTCCTCGGTGATGGGCCTGCGCGGCGGCAACCGCCTGTCGCACTACACCGCCTCAAAATGGGGGCTGACGGGGCTGACGAAGGCCTGGGCGATCGAGCTCGCGCCCTACAACATCCGCGTGCTGAGCATCCATCCCACGGGCGTGAACACGCCGATGAACGACGGCCTTGCCGCCATGGAGGGCAAGACCCCCGAAGAGATCGCTGAGGCCAGCGCGGGAAATCTGCTGCCCGTACCGTGGATCGAGCCGGAGGATACCGCCGAGCTTGTTCTGTATCTCGCGAGCGACCGCGCGCGCTACGCCACCGGCAGCCAGTTCGTGCTGGACGCGGGCCTTCTGAGCGTATAACGCGTTTTTGGCAATTTGCACAAATCACACGCGAGCGCTTGCATTCCGGAACTGTTTTTTGTATAATATAAGAAAGCACGGGCGTCGTTCTGGGTTGCGGCACCCGCTTTTTGGTTTTCCGTTCTTTTCCGATAAAGAAACACAGAGGAAGAACCGCAAATAAAAAGGAAAGGAGCCGTCCCGCCCGGGACGAACGAAAAACAATGACCGATCCCGCCTATCTGCTGCAAAAGGAAGCGCTCTGCCGCCGGCACGACATGATCCCGCGTGAGCTGTACGAAACATACAACGTAAAAAAAGGGCTCAGGGACGAAAAGGGCAGGGGGGTGCCCACCGGCCTGACAAACATATCGAAGATCGTCGCCTCCCGCCGCGAAAACGGGGAGGATGTGCCCTGCGAAGGGCAGCTCTGGTACCGCGGCTACCGCATCGGTTCGCTGATCGACGCGCTGGGGCCGGAAAACCTCGGCTACGAGCGCATCGCCTACCTGCTTTTGATGGGCGAGCTGCCCTCCCCCGAGGAGGAGGCCGCCTTCCGCAGGACCCTCGCCGACTGCCGCACGCTGCCCACCAATTTCACGCGCGACGTGATCATGAAAGCGCCCAGCGGCGACATCATGAACTCCATCACAAAGAGCGTGCTCACGCTCTCCTCCTACGACCAGAACGCGCTGGACGCTTCCGTCGTCAATTCCCTGCGCCAGTGCATCCAGCTCATCAGCGAGTTCCCGATGCTGGCCGTTTACGCCTACCACGCGTATAACCATTACGAGCGCAACGCCAGCATGTTCATCCACCGGCCCGACCCCGCCCTCTCCACCGCCGAGAACATCCTGATGATGATGCGCCCCGATCAGCGCTTTTCGCATACGGAGGCAAAGGTGCTCGATACGGCGCTCATCCTGCACATGGAGCACGGCGGCGGCAACAACTCCACCTTTACGACGCGCGTGGTCACCTCCTCCGGCGCAGACACCTATTCGACGGTCGCGGCCTCCATGTCCTCCTTAAAAGGCCCGCGCCACGGCGGCGCGAACATCAAGGTGATGGAGATGATGGACGATATCCGCCTGAACGTCCCCGATACGGCGGACCGCGACGCCCTCGCCGCCTACCTCGGCAAAATCGTCGATAAGGAGGCGTTCGACCGCAAGGGCCTGATCTATGGCATGGGCCACGCGGTCTACTCCCTTTCGGACCCGCGCGAGCGCATTCTGAAGCGCGCGGCCGAGACGCTTGCCGCCGAAAAGGGCCGCGAGGCGGATCTCAGGCTCTACCGCAACATAGAAGAACTCGCCCCCGAGGTGATCGCGAAAAAACGGCGCATCATCAAAGGCGTGAGCCCCAACGTGGATTTTTACAGCGGCTTCGTCTACGATATGCTGGGGATCCCGGTCGAAATGTTTACGGCGTTTTTCGCCATCGCCCGCGTGGTGGGCTGGAGCGCCCACCGCATCGAGGAGCTGGTGTGCATGGATAAGATCATCCGCCCCGCGTATCTGAGCGTTATGGAGGAAAAGGAGTGATCACCGTGAAACGGAATCGAACGGGCGTCTATTATACGCTGCTTGCGGCTGCGCTGCTTTTGCTGCTCGGGTTCAGACTGCCGGCGAACGCCGCCGACGCGCCAAAGACCGGAGATTCCGTCTGGTTCGGCTCCTACCCCCAGAGCCGGGTGACGGACGAAGCGACCGTAGCGGCGCTGGAAGCGCAGCCGAAAGCATGGGCGAGCTACGGCTATTATTCCGGCGGGGGCGGCTACGCCGACGGCAACATGCGCCCCGGCGCGTGGATGCGCTACGCCGACCTGCTGCTTGACGGCGCAAAATACCGCGCGGTATACTTCACGCGCTGGCGGCCCAACTGCACCGGCTACCCGACGAACACAGACCGCTCTTATCAGGACGACAACGGGTATGCGACCGGTCAGATCTACTACTTCCGCTACGAGCCGCTCAAATGGCGCGTGCTGGACGCGGACACGGGGCTTGTACTCAGTGAATCCATTCTGGACGCGCAGTGCTTTCAGAGCTTTGTTTACGCAAAAAACAGCGCTGCGTACCGCGACATGGAACGAAGCAGCTACGCCAGCAACTACGCCCTTTCCACCGTGCGGCAGTGGCTGAACGAAACCTTTTATGAGACCGCCTTCACAGAGGAGCAAAAGGCGCTGCTCGTCGTAAAGCCCCTTAACAACGACAGCGCCGCGTTTCCCCGCTACGATTCGCCCGAGACCGCGGACCCCGTATTTCTGCTCTCGCTCGACGACGTGCAGAACGCCGCTTACGGCTTTACGGATAACGCCAGCCGCTTAGCCTCGGGCACGGATTACGCGAAATCGCAGGGGCTCTACTGCACGAACCCTGTGAACGGTTACTCCTGGTGGCGGCTGCGCACCCCCGGCGTCTCCTCCACGAACGGCAACGTAAGATCCACCGGGGAGGTCAGCACCAACTACGTCTATATCACAGACAACGGCGTTCGCCCCGCGTGTTATCTGCGTTCGCTCACGGATAACGCGGGGATCTCAGGCGAATGCTTTTCCGCCGAAAAGGGCGGAACAGAGACCGAGGGCGGCGTGCTTTACGCCGGAGATTCCGTGATCGGATGCGCTCCGGGCGCAACGGCGGTCACGGTCCGGCCCGGCACGAAGGAGATCGGGGACGAAGCCTTCGCGGGCTGTCTTTCCCTTGCCTGTGTCACCCTGCCGGAGGGGCTCGAACGCATCGGGGACCGCGCCTTTTACGGCTGCGCGGCGCTCGGGGCCGTTACGCTGCCCGAAAGCCTTGCCTCTCTCGGCGAAAACGCCTTTACGGATACGGCATGGTACGCTGCCGAGCCCGAAGGCCCCGTTTATCTCGGCGGTTTTCTGTGCGGCGTTAAGGGCGCGCTGCCGCCAAACGGCGTTCTGACCGTCGCGCCGGGTACCGCCGCGATCTCTGACGGCGCCTTCAGAGATCAGACGGCTCTCACCCACGTCGTTTTCCCGGAAGGGCTGAACGCCGTCGGCGCGTACGCGTTCTCGGGCTGTACGGGCCTTGCTTCCCTCGATCTGCCCGCCTCCCTGAAAACGATCGGCGCGTACGCGTTTTACGGCTGCTCGGGGCTCAGCGAAGCGCCGCTGCCCGCAGGGCTTACCGCGCTCGGCGACTACGCCTTCGCGGATTGCGAGGCGCTGCTCTACGCGGCAGTCCCCGGGCGCGTGAAACAGACCGGGGATTCGGCGTTCCGCAGCTGCGCGTCTTTGCGGTACGTTACGCTCGAAAAGGGGGTTGAAACCGTTGGCTGGAACGCCTTTCGCGGCTCTCCCGCGCTGACGGAGATCTCTCTGCCGGTCAGCATAAAAACGGTAGGGCACTACGCGTTTTCGAACTGCCCCGCCGTGACGGACGTCTTTTTCAGGGGGACGGAACAGCAATGGAAGGCGGTCAACGGGCGAACCGGCAGCGAACCCCTGAAAAACGACGCGCTGCTGCGCTTTGCCGAGGCCCTCTCCGCCGACCGCGTAAAGCTCAGTACGGACCTTGTGATCTACGACGGCAAGGTGCATACGCCGAGCGTAACGGTGACGAACGCCGCCGGCGAGCGTCTGCTGAAAAACACAGACTACACCGTATCGATCCCGGCAGGCAGGACCGCCATCGGCACGTATACCTATACCGTGACCGGAATCGGGCAGTACTGCGGCGCGGTAAAGGTCTCTTTCCGCATCGCGGGGCTGCTTAAGGATGAAAACGTGACGCTCTCACCCACAGCCGCCGCCTATACGGGCGGTGTGATCACCCCGCGCCTGACCGTACGCAACGACGCCGGCAGCCTGCTTGAGGC
>CADBOC010000139.1 GCA_902796175.1 Oscillospiraceae bacterium
CGCGCCGACCGGGGCGGCAGGCCGATCACCAGCGCCGTTATGTTTTTGGTGGGGTCGAGCAGCACGTAGCGCAGCTTCATCTCTGATAATTCTGCAGGAACTGGCGGGTGCGCTCCTGCTTCGTTCCCTCAAACAGCTCCTGCGGCGTGCCCTGCTCCACGATCACGCCGCCGTCCATAAAGACCACGAAGTCGGAGATGGCGTGGGCAAACGCCATCTCATGGGTCACGATCACCATGGTCATGGAGGCGTCGGCCAGCTGACGGATGACCTTCAGCACTTCGCCGGTGAGCTCCGGATCGAGCGCGGAGGTGGGTTCGTCAAAAAAGAGGATCTCGGGCTTCATGGCCAGCGCGCGCACGATGGAAACGCGCTGCTTCTGCCCGCCCGAGAGCTCGCAGGGGTAGGCGTCCGCCTTGTCGCCGAGGCCCATTTTATCGAGCAGCTCCCGCGCCGTCTCCCTGACCTCCTTCGGATCGCGCTTTTGTACCGAGATGGGCGCGTCGGTCACATTCTTCATCACGCTGAAATGCGGAAAGAGATTGAAGTTCTGGAACACGAGCCCGAAATAGCTGCGGATCTTTTTCAGGTCTTTGGTATAAACGATGCGATCGCCCTGCATGGAGGCGACGGTTTCGCCCATATACCGCAGCGTGCCGCTGTCCATGGTCTCGAGGAGCGTGGCGCAGCGCAGAAACGTGGATTTGCCGGAGCCCGAAGGCCCGATCACGGAAACGACCTCGCCCCGATCCACGGTGAGCGAGATATCCTTGAGCACTTCGTTGTCGCCGAAGGATTTGCGAACGTTCCGGATATCAAGAATATGCACGGCCTTCTCCTCCTTACTGATAGTAGTCCAGCGCTTTTTCAAGCTTTTTCATACCGAACGCCACGATCACGTTGAAGATATAATAGAAGATCCCCGCCACAAGGAAGGTGAGCATGCCGGGAGAGCGGGGCGATACGGCGATCTGCTTGGCCTTGGTGAACATCTCGATTGTGCCGATGGCGGAGGCAAGGGAGGTATCCTTGACAAGCGTGATGACTTCGTTCGTCACCGCCGGCAGCGTGCGCTTGACCATCTGCGGCAGAATGATCTTGACAAAGGTCTGCGTCTTCCGGTAGCCCAGCACCTGCGCAGCCTCATACTGCCCGACGGGTATGCTCTCGATCCCCCCGCGGTAGATCTCGGCGTAATAGGCAGCGTAATTGATAACGAACGCCACGACCACTGCCGAAAAGCGCCAGTTACCCGGGAGCGTCACATGGAACAGCAGCGGCGGCGCGTAGTAGATGACCATGATCTGCAGGATCAGCGGCGTGCCGCGCATGATGGAGATATACACCTCCGTGAGCCACTTCAAAGGCTTAAAACGGCTCTTTTTGCCGAAATATACAACCAGTCCCAGGGGAAGTGAACCGATCAGCGTGAGAAGAAAAATCAGAAATGTGTTGATAAAGGCGTGGGCAAGCTCCCCCACCATGGTTGAAAACGTCATAAGCGCCTCCGTCCACCGTTCTTCGGCGATCCTTTCTATTCAAAATAAAGGAGCGGAAACAGAAGCCCATTTCCGCTCCGGGATATCCGCTTGCGTCGCCGGATCTTTATTTGTTCAGGAGGCAGAGGCTTTCCAGCACGAGACCGTCGTCCACATAATTCTCGGCGATGGTCTTCATGGTGCCGTCTTCCGCCATCTTGAGCAGCTCCGCGTTCACGGCGTCGCGCAGCGCGTTGTGGCCAAGCAGGAAGCCGACGGCGTACTGCTCGGTGGAAAGCGGCTCTTCAAGGATCACATACTCGCCGTCTTTCGCGTTGATGTTGAAGGTAGCGACGCCGATATCCGCCGCTACGGCGTCTACGCTGCCGGAGTCAAGATCCATAAAGCCGGTGTTGTAATCGGGGAGCTCCACCACTTCCTTCAGCGTGTCTTTGAAGCCCTCTTTGTCGTTGATCGCGTCTACGGCGGAGGAACCGGCCTGCGCCATCACGCTTTTCCCGGCAAGATCGGCCAGAGACGTGATCCCTGAATCCGCTTTTACCACAAGTACGATTTTGTTTTCCACATAGGGCTCTGACCAGGTGTACTGATCCTCGCGTCCGGTGTAGGTAAAGCCGTTCCAGATGCAGTTGATGTTTCCGGAGGCAAGCTCCGCGTCTTTGGAGTTCCAGTCGATGGCGACAGCCTCGAATTCCCATCCGAGACGGCTGCACAGCTCTTTTGCCATGGCAAGGTCAAAGCCGTCGTAGGAGCCGTCCTCGGCCACAAAGCCGTAGGGCGGGAATTCCGCGTCGAAGCCCACGATCAGTTTTTTTGCGTCAGCGGATGTATCGACTGTGGTTTCTTCGGAGGGGGCGGTCGTTCCGCTGTCGCCTTCGGTCTTTTTGCCGCCGCAGGCCGCGAGCGCGAACACGCAGCTCATCACCATCAGCAGCGAGAGCAGCAGGGATACCGTTTTTTTCATCGTGTCGTACCTCTTTCTTTTTATTGTGTTACCGTATTAGCGCTTTACCACATTAAAACGCATAACAAATCATAACATATCTTTTTTGTCCTGTCAAGAATAAATCCGGCGTTTTTGCGATTTTCTTCGCTGTTCCCGCCCCGGCGCCCCGCCCCGCCTGAACGAAGCCGCCGGAGCCCCGTTTGTAAAGCGATCTTCTTTTCACCCCGCGGGAGAGTCAAAGATAAGGAAACGCGGCGCGCCGTATGGCGCGCCGCGCGGGGCCGGGGCGGCAGCAGACAAGCGGGCGGCTTGTCAGACGGCCGGAACGGTCATCTGATTTTTGAAAGCACCGGCATCAGACGATCGTACAAAAGCAGCGCCAGAGCCATTTTTGCGAGATCCGGTACAATAAAAGGGACTACGCAGACAGAGAGCGCAGATGTGAGATTCGCAAAACTCAGCGCCCCCTCATGCACATACGCGAACCAGCAGGTGCCGAAGAGATAACAGACCAGAAGGCAGGCGGCAAGACCCGACATGCGCGAGAGGCGGCCGTAAAAGCCGAACGCTTTTGCCAGCGTCTCGATCCCCCAGAAGGCGAGGGCGCCGAGCAGAAAGCCGGTGATGTAGCCGCCCGTCACGCCCAGCATGGCGGCGAAGCCGCCCGTAAAGCCCGCGAAGACCGGCAGGCCGACAGCGCCCAGCAGCAGGTAGAGCGTAACGCTCAGGGCGCCGCCCTGCCCGCCGAGAAAGAGCAGCGCCGCGAATACGCCGAAGGTCTGCAGGGTAAACGGCACGCCCCCGAAGGGCGAGATATGGATCCACGCGCACACGGCGATGATCGCCGCGAACGCGGCCGCGTAAACGGCGCCGAGCAGCGTGCCGGACCTCGCGAGGGTCTTGTTATTCGCGTCAGAATATGACATCAGAGATCTCCTATATTATATAATGTAATAAAATAAAAACATTATATATACCGTTCAGCATCCGCCGAGGGTCACCTTTTCGCATACGTCGAGCACCGGCGTCTGCAGGAAAAGCGAGCCGTGCTTTGCAAAACGTTCGGGCGCGTCGGTGACGAAAAAGCGGTGAGAACCGGTCCCCTTCTGCGGATTGAGCGTACCGGTCTCCGCCAGCTTATCCCGCAGAAAATCCACCGAGGCGAAACCGGAACAGATCAGCGCCGCCTCCGGCAGAAGATCGGCGACGATGTCGTAGAGCAGCGGGTAGTGCGTGCAGCCGAGGATGATGGTATCGATCTCCTCCTCCATCAGCGGCAGCAGATAATCGTGCAGAACGGTCTCCACCACCACGTCGCCGCGATGAAAGCGGCCCGCCTCCACCAGCGGCACCAGCAGCGGACAGGCCTGCTGTATCACCCGGCAGGTCGGATCGAGCTTTTCGATCACGGCGGGGTACGCGCCGGAGCGCACGGTGGCGCTCGTGCCGATCACGCCGATGCGTTTGCTCTTTGTGCTTTTTACGGCCTTTCTGGCGGCGGGCCCCACCGCGCCGATGATCGGCACGTCGAACTCCGCCTCCATCTGCAGCCGCGCCATGGAATCCGCCGTGTTGCAGGCGATGCAGATCGCCTTTACGCCGAAGCCCATCAGGAAGCGAACGTCCTCTCTCGTATAACGGATGATCGTATCGCGGGATTTGTCGCCGTAGGGCACCCGGGCGGTGTCGCCGAGATAGATGATATCCTCATGCGGCAGCTGCTCGAGCAGCTTTTTTACCACCGTCAGCCCGCCGAGCCCCGAATCGAATACGCCGATGGGCAGAGCGGGGTCGACGGAGCGCGGGGCGGGGCTCATAGGGCGTTCACCAGCTGTTTGAAGTGTTCGCCCCGTTCCTCGAAACAGCTGTACTGGTCGAAGGAGCTTGTTGTGGGCGAAAGCAGCACCACGTCGCCCTCTGTCGCCAGCGCCCTTGCCGCGGCGAGCGCCTCAGGCAGATCGCGGCAGAGCGTTCCCGCGCCGCCGGTCAGCTCGTCGATGAGGCGCGCGCCGCACGCGCCGTAGCCGATCACGGCCTTCATTTTGGGCAGCAGGGGCTTTAACGGCTCGAAAGACAGGCCCTTTTCATAGCCGCCCGCCAGCAGAATGACGGGCGCGTCGAACGCGTTCACGGCGGTGACGGTCGCATCCACATTCGTGCCCTTGGAGTCGTTATAGTAGCGCACGCCTTCTGCGGTGCGCACGTATTCGATGCGGTGCTCTACGCCCGCGAACGCCGCCGCGCCGGCGGCGGCCTCGGCCGGGGAGGCCCCCGCCGCGAGCGCCGCGCCGACGGCGGCGAGCGTGTTCTGCACGTTGTGCCGGCCGACGATCTTTAAGGCCGACAGCGGCAGTACCGGCTTTCCGAAAGCGTAAAGCGTTTGTTCGTCCGCGTAGAGATCCGCCGCGGGATCCTTGAGCGAGAACGTGACGCGCTTCGCTCTGCACGGCAGCTTTCGCATATATTCCGCCAGAACGGGATCGTCCGCGTTCTGCAGGAAGATCTCATCCTCCGTCATATTTTCGTAGACGCGGCATTTGGAGCGGTAGTAGGCGTCTTCGCTCCCCATGAAATCGAGATGATCCGGCGCGAGGTTCAGAATCACGCCAATCCCGGGATGAAAGCGCTCGATATCGAGCAGCTGAAAATTCGAGATCTCAAGCACGATCACATGGCCCGCCTCGTGCAGCAGACCGTTTTGGAGCACCGTTTCGCAGAGCGCGACGCCGATGTTGCCGCAGAGATGCGTTTTGCCCGGAAATACGCGCTCGAGGATCTCATAGCACATCGAGCAGGTCGTGGTCTTGCCGTTCGTGCCGGTGATGCCGATATAACGCTGGGGCGCCGCCGCGAGAAAGGCCAGCTCTATCTCGGTGATCACGGGAATACAGCGGGCCCTCAGCGCTTTGATCACAGGCAGGTTTCCGTTTATGCCGGGGTTTTTGATCACCAGATCCCAATCCCGCGAGAGGGTCTCTTCATCCTGCGGGCAGACCGGGATCCCGAGCTCGGCGAGGGACGCCGCCTCGGGCAGCTCGGAAACCGGCTTTGTTTCGGTGACCGTCACCTTCGCGCCGAGGGTATGCAGCAGACGCGCCGCCGCGAAGCCGCTGCGGGCAAGCCCCATGACAAGCGCATTTTTGCCGCGAAAAGAAGCGTTTGATACAGATTCCATTTCGTACTCCGGGCCCGGCAAAACCGGACCGCTTTTCTTTCTTTTATTCTTTATAGTATAGTACAGCGCGGCCGAAATGTCAACGACAGGTCTGCGGCAAAGCTCCGTTTTCCGCGCTTTGCCCATATTTCATAAAAAAAGAATAAAAAAGACTTGCATTCCGCGCGGCGGTATGGTATGATAATTCAGCGTCAGTACGCGTGCGGTTCTCCCCGCACGGCGATTCGTACTGGAATACGAAAGCGGGCGGTCCTCTGGCGGTATGCGAATGAACGTCTGACAAAACAAACGGAGGTATTTTACAATGGACGCAGTACAGATGCTGGCACAGGAATGCCTGAAAGAGACCATCCCCACCATCCGGATCGGCGATACGGTGCGCGTAGGCGTTAAGATCCGCGAGGGTGAAAAAGAGCGTGTGCAGACCTTTGAGGGCACCGTGATCGCGCGCAGAGGCAGCGGCGTTGCCGAGACCTTCACCGTGCGCCGTCTTTCCTACGGCGTAGGCGTGGAGCGCGTGTTCCCCATCCACTCCCCCAACGTGACGGACGTCACCGTGGTGCGCAAGGGCCGTGTTCGCAGAGCGAAGCTCTATTATCTGCGCGGCCGCGTAGGCAAGGCCGCCAAGGTCAAGGAAGCGCTGAAATAAGCCTGCACCGTTCGCCCATAGGGCCACACGGCGTTTTTGCGTCCCCGCTGCTGCATTGCGGGCGGCGGAAAAACGCCTTTTTGTATTCTGTGAGAGCTTGGCGGTGCTGATATGAAGCAGGCAAAAAACCGGCGGGAGAACGCGCTCTCTGCCGTTTATACCGTGACCGGCACATTTCTGGCTTGCGTCACAGCCGTTTTCGCGCTGTTCGCCTTCTGCTTCCGCCTCGCCGAGGTGGACGGCAACTCCATGGAGCCGAACCTGCACAGCGGGGAGACCGTTTTTGTGCTGCAGGTCCCCGGCATGCCGGATTACGGGCAGATCGTCGCGATCGGCAGCCCCCGAACGGGGCGCAGCATGGTAAAGCGCGTGCTCGCAAGGGGCGGCGATACGGTGGACGTGAACTTTGAAACGCATCTGCTCACCGTAAACGGACGGGTGATCCCGGAGACGTACCGTGTGCTCGGCGCCATCACCGTGCAGGGCGACGCGGTCTTTCCGCTCACCGTTCCCGAGGGCAGCGTATTCGTGCTGGGCGACAACCGCAACGATTCGCTGGATTCCCGCTTTACCGAGATCGGGTGCATCCGGCAGGAGGAGCTGCTCGGCAGGGTGGTCTGCCGGCTCTTCCCCTACGGTACGATCGAATGAGCGCGGCTTAAGGCCGC
>CADBOC010000140.1 GCA_902796175.1 Oscillospiraceae bacterium
TTTCCGGCTTATCCCCTGTAAAAACGAGGATCCCCGAACGTGTGACCGTTCGGGGATCCCTGTTTGTCGATACGAAGCTTCGGCCACAGAGGGATGTAAAATCTGATTTGCCGCGCCGGAGGCGCGAATGAGAAATGAACAGGTAACAGGTAAAAGTTTCGGAAAACGCTGCGCGTTTTGATCCCATTTAACGGGTACGGGCGAAGCCCGTCCATAACTTTTACCTTTTACCTGCCAACACGGACAGCAGCCCGACAATTCCGGGATTTTCAGAAATCTTACAATGCCGGCCGCAGGCCCCTTTTTCGTCTTTCGTCTTTCATCTTTCGTCTTTCCTTCACCCGATATCAGGCCGGTCCTGAAAACGCAGGACCGGCTCCTTATACCCCTCCAGCTCGAGCAGCATCACGGTGTTCGCGCCTTCGTGCAGGAGGGGCGCCGGCAGGTAGGCGGTCTTCTGGGGGCCGACCTCCCAGTAACGGCTCAGAACAACGCCGTTCACGATGATCACGCCCTTTTTGAACAGGGAGGTATCGACGAAGGTATCGCGCGGCTCGCCCTCTATGACAAGCTCGCCCCTGAGAAGCTGCGGGCGTTTGTCGAACTTCATTTTTTTCGGCTGCGAGAACGCGGCGTTTTCGGCGTTATCCAGCGGCAGGGTCCAGGTGCGCCAGTGATAGAGGAACTGCCCGCCGAGGCGCACGCCGCCGACGATCCCCTTCTGATCCCGCAGCAGCGGGCCGTAGTTCGCGCGGCCCATGTTCTCTACGAGGATCGTCAGCTCCGTGCCCGCGGCAGGCACGTCGAGACGGATGCGCGCCTTGTTATCGTTGCGGTAGACGATCCCGAGGAATTTGCCGTCCTGAAATACGTAGGCGCGGTCGTGGGGCGTAAAATACAGCGTTTCTTTCTCTTTGGGCCCTTTGATGAGCGTGCGGTAGCAGATAAAGCCGTAGCCCTGCCCCAGCTTTTCCATCGGCTGCGGCGTTACCGTATTGACCGGCTCCGAGAGGCGGTCAAGGGAGGTCAGCAGATCCGCCGCCGTATCGAAGACGATCTCAGGGTAAGAGGCGGGCGCGGGCAGAGGGGGAACAGCCGCGTCGCTCTCAAAGCCGTACTGCGCCATCACGGCTTTGATGGCGGCGTATTTCTCGGTAAGCCCGCCGTATTCGTTGATCGGCGCGTCGTCGTCGTAGCTGTTCACCGTCGGCTCGTAAAGCTCGTCGCTTGCGTTCGCGCCGTTCATCCAGCCGAAATTCGTGCCGCCGTGCATCATATAGACCGAAACGCTGCCGTTCGCCTTCAGCACCTCGCCAAGGCACTTGGCCGCGTCCTCCGCGCTGCGGCGGTGGTGCTTTTCGCCCCAGTGGTCGAACCACCCCGCCCAGAATTCGGCGCACATCAAAGGCCCGTCCTTCTGAAAACGGCGCAGCGTTTTGAACGCCTGATCGGCGCGGGAGCCGAAGTTGACCGTTTTCAGGATCTCCGGCACCGTTCCGCCCGAAAGCATGGCTTCGCTCGGCCCGTCGGAGGTAAAGAGCGGGCAGGTGATACCGCCGGCGGTCAGCATATCGGCAAGGCAGCGGATATAGGCGCTGTCGTTGCCGTAGGAGCCGTATTCGTTTTCGACCTGCACCATGATCACGGGGCCTCCGCAATCCGCCTGATGGCGGGCGATGATCGGCAGCAGCGCGCGGAAGTAGTTCTCCACCTTTTCAAGATAGCGCTCGTTCATGCAGCGCAGCTCCAGATCGTCGTACCGCAGCAGCCACCAGGGCAGCCCGCCGAAATCCCACTCGCTGCAGATATAGGGGCCGGGGCGCACGATGGCCGTCATGCCCAGCTGAGCGATGAGCGAGAGATACGCGTCAAGATCCAGATTTCCCGTGAAATCGAAAACGCCCTCCTGCGGCTCGTGCAGGTTCCACGCGGTATAGGTCTCTACGGTCGTAAAACCGCAGGCTTTGATCTTTAAGAGACGGTCGCGCCAATAGGGGCGCGGCACGCGAAAGTAATGCATGGCGCCCGCCGCTACGCGGTAAGGCATGCCGTTCATCTGAAAACCGAGTTTATCATAGGTCAAGAGCTGCATCGTACTGTCTCCTTTTTATTTACGGGTATATGTTTCAAGGATCCCCCTGGCCGTATCCCGCACCATCTCGCGCAGGGTCTCGGGCTCGGTCACCTCGATCTTGTCGCCGAACTGCAGGATCCACCCCACAAGGCCGTGGTTGACCGCGGCCTCGGTGCGCAGAAGAAAGTGTTCCCTGCCTGAGGTGCGGGTATCCGCCTGCTCTCCGAAGCGGTCAAAAATCGTCTCAAGAAGGTCGTTTTCGCAGCGCAGCTCGATGCTCTCGGGCTCGCCCGCATACATATTGAAGGAGGTCTGCGCATAGTCGGCGGGATCAAAGCGGTGCTTATACCGGCTCACCTGCCCGATCGGCCTCGCGTGGTCGGGCAGGATCTCTACCCGGCTGATGCGGTCTACCCGCACGTTCATCAGGTTGTCGTACTTGCGGTTGTTGCAAACCAGATAATAGCGGTCGTTGGACCAGATCAGCCCGTAGGGGCTGACGTAAAAGGTCTTGCGCTCTTTGCGGGCGGCGAATTTATCGTCCAGCTTGCGTTTGGTGTAGACAAAGCTCACCATTCTGCCCGCGCGGATCGCTTCGTCCAGACGGTCTATGTTATAAAACACGTTCTCGTTGCGGCTTTTGACGCGCCGGTCGATATACACCTGCCGGTGCAGCGCCGTCGCCTGGTGCACGTTCACAAGGCTTTCGATCTTTTTGAGCATTTCGCGGGTCTTCTTTTTTGAGATGAAATCCGCCGCCTGCACCGCGTCTGAGAGCAGACGCGCCTCCACCGGCTCAAAGGTGCGCGAGGCGAGGAAAAAGCCCTTTCTCGGCGAGAGCGTGTGCACGATATCGAGGCCGTACGCCTCCAGCACCTCCATATCCTTATAAAGAGACTTCCGCTCGCACTCGATGCCGTAGCGGCTCATGAGCAGCGCGGCGATCTCTTTGGAATTGAGGATATGGTTCTCATCGGTCTCCTGTTCAAGGATGCGCATCACGTACAGCGTTTTGAGCTTGGAATCCTTTTTTCCCGACATTGGCTAACCCCTTCCGTTTTTTTCCTTGCAATAGCGCGTCAGCGGCATAATACGACCTGTTTGTGATCGCCGCCATGCACGGCGTAATCGGTGATATGCCCGCCGCGCCAGGTGATATCGACCTTTGCGCCGCCCTTTGCGCGAAGGCCCTTTACGCAGCCGTTCGCCCACTTTGCGGGCAGGGCAGGCAGCAGACGGACCGTTTCGCCGTCGCTTTGCAGCAGCATTTCGGCAATGCCCGCCGCCGCGCCGAAGTTGCCGTCGATCTGGAACGGCGGATGCGCGTCGAACAGGTTCGGGTAGGTGCCGCCCCCCAGCCCCCGCGCCTTCTCCGGATCCGCCGGGATGGGCCTTAGCTGCATATCGAGCAGCCGCAGAGCGTGTTCGCCGTCGTAAAGCCTTGCCCAGAAGTTGATCTTCCACCCCAGCGACCAGCCGGTGGCGTCGTCTCCGCGCACAAGCAGGGTCTTTTCGGCGGCCTTCGCGAGCTCCGGCGTTTTTTCGGGCGTGATGAGCCGGGCCGGATACAGGCCGTAAAGATGCGAGATATGGCGGTGGTGCACCTCGTGATCGGGCCGTTCGTCGTACCACTCCATAATGCGGCCGTCCTTCCCGACCCGGATGGGCAGGAGCTTCGGCAGCGCTTCGGCGATCGCGGCAAGGTCAGAATCCGCTTCGCCGAGCAGCGCAGCCGCGGCCGTCACGTTTTCGAAGAGCTCACGGATGATGCTCATCGTCATGGTGGTGGTAAGGCTCACGCTGCAGCTGCCGCCCCGGTAGCGGAACTGATGCTCGGGCGAGGTGGAGGGCGCGAAGATCAGATACCCGTCCTTTTCGGGCGTCAGGCAGTCAAGATAGAAAAGGGCGGCGCTTTTCATGACCGGGAACGCGGTATCGCGCAAAAACGGCAGATCCCGCGTATATTCATACTGTTCATAAAGATGCCGGCACAGCCACCCGCCCGCCATGGGCCAGAACAGCCAGCTCGCGCTGCCGTGCACCGGCTGACAGGCGCGCCAGAGATCGGTGTTGTGGTGCAGGCAGAAGCCCCTCGCGCCGTAATACCGTTTTGCGGTCTCCTGCCCGCGCACGCTGAGCTCCCGCAGCATGCGGGTGAGCGGCTCCTGCATTTCGGCGAGATCGCACGGGAGGGTCGGGAAATAGTTCATCTCGGTATTGATGTTCACGGTATAATCGGAGCACCACGGCGGGTCGACCTGTTCGTTCCATATCCCCTGCAGGTTGAGCGGTTCGCTGCCGGGGCGCGAGCCGCAGATCGTTAAATATCGCGCGAAATCGAATAGCAGCGGATACAGGCCGATATCGGAGCGGTCTTCGGCGAATCGCGTCAGCCGATCGGGGGTGGCGAGGTCGGAGCGGTCCGGCCCCTCCAGCTCGAAGAAGACGCGGCCGAAATACCGCGCGTAGTCTTCTTTGTGTTCGGCAAGCAGCGCCGCGAACGGTACTGCCGCCGCGGCGGATACCTTTGCGAGCGCCGCGTTTTTGAACTCCTTGCCGTTGAGGTACGGGTGCCGGTCGTACCCCGCGAAGCTGCTCTCGACCGCGCAGAAGAGCGTGGCCGCGTCTGCGCCCGAGACCGTTACGCCTTCCTCCGAAACCGCAACGCTTCCCCCCTCTGCGTCAACGGATACGGCGACGCGAAAGCGTATGCCGCGCTCTTCGCTGCGCTCGCTGTAAAAACGGTTCCGTGATTTGAAAGAATCGCGGTTCTGGGCGGAATCGATCATGCATTCCGCGTCCGCGTAAAACACGCCGCCTTCACAGCCCGTTTCGTGTTTTAGTGGGCATTCGTAGGAAAGACGGAAGGCAACGCCGCCCGGCTTATCCGCCGTAAAACGGACGGCAAGGCACTTTTTCGGCGCGCTGACGCAGTAAACGGAAGCGTACCGCGTCTCACCGATGCGGTAGCCGACCTCGGAAACGGCGGTGGTGAGATCGAGAACACGGCTGTATTCCTCCGCCTCTCCTCCGCAGGCCCGCTCAAGCACCAGCGCGCCGGCTGGCTGGTACGACTGCACGTTTGCCGAGGCGATCTCTTTTTCGATCAGCGTCTGCGCCGTTTTCAGCCTGCCGGCGTAGGCAAGAGACCTTGCCTTTTTGTAGCTTTCGACCGCGTTTTCGCGGTTCTCGTCGCGTGGAAAGCCGGTCCAGAGCTCGTCGTAGTTGAGCGCGATGCGTTCCTTTTGCACGCCGCCGTAAATAAGCGCGCCGAGCTTGCCGTTGCCCATCGGCAGCGCCTCTTCAAAAAAATGCGCGGGCGCGTTGAACTGGATCTTTCTCTCAGACATAACCTTTACCTCCCATTCCTTTCAAATGCTTGTTTCAGCAGCATGGCGTCTTCCTCCGTTGCCGTGAACGCCGAAAAGGCGGACAGAACGGGCAGGCCTCTCGCCGCCGTGATACGCAGGCGCAGCGCCTGTGTTTTTTCGCCGAACAGCGGGATCAGCTTTTTCGCGCCGACCGTGATACCGCTGTATACGGGGCGGAACGCGCCGCCGCGCCATACCTCGAGCGTATACGATTCGATCCGCTGCCCGCGGGAGAGATCCTCCGAAACGGATACGGCGCCGATCGCCTCCGCGTTCGGCAGGCGCAGCGTGATCTGCGCCGGGAGCGAATCAAAACACAGCGGGGTTTGGGCGGAAGGGGGCGGCGTTTGCGTCTCTTCGCCGGGGGCAAGACTGAGTCTGCCCCGCTTTGCCGCGTCGTCGGCATAGAGCCGCCGGAGAAAGCCGCCGAGCTCCCGCAGCCGCTGCACGTCGTTTTCATGCAGCAGCCCCTCGTCCGTCGGGGGGACGTTTAAGAGAAGCGTCGCGTTGCCGCCGACCGAACCGAAGTAAACGCGGATGAGGTCCGTGAGCGGGCGCACTCTGCCGTTCTCGGAGGCGTGCCAGAACCAGCCGGGGCGGATGGAGGTATCGACCTCCGCCGGGTACCACACCAGCGCCGGCTCCCCGGCGAGTGTTTCTCTGCTGCCAAGATCCGCGTCCTGCAGCGTAAGCGGGCGAGCCTCTCTGCGGCGGCGCTCCTCCGGCGGCGGCGCGGCCGGTTCGGCAGGCCCCAGAAGCCTTGCCGGCACCACGCTCCATTCGGCCTCCCGTGTGCTGCCGGCCTCGTTGCCGCACCAGCGCACGTCGGGCCCGCAGATCGAGATACAGGCCTCGAGCTGCAGGCGGCGCACCGTTTCGTAATACCGCGCCCAGTCGTAGACCTGCTTTTTTCCGTTCGGGCCCTCGCCGCAGGCGCCGTCAAACCAGACGCAGAACAGCGGGCCGTAGCCCGTCAGCAGCTCGGTAAGCTGGGCGACAAAATAGTCGTCGTAGGCCTTGCCCTGCCCGTACAGGGGGCAGTTGCGGTCCCAGGGCGAGAGATATACGCCGAACGCAAGGCCGTATTCCCGGCACGCGTCGGCGGCGAGCTTTACCACGTCCCCCTTGCCGTCCATAAACGGGGAGGCCGCCACGCTGTGGCGGGTACAGGCGCTCGGCCACAGGCAGAAGCCGTCGTGGTGCTTGGCCGTTAAGATCATGCCGCGCATACCGGCGTCTTTGACTGCCCTCGCCCACTGCCCGGCGTCAAGCCCAGACGGGGCGAAGAGGGACGGGGATTCCGTGCCGTCGCCCCACTCTCTGTCTGTAAACGCGTTGACGGTAAAGTGGATAAAGGCGTAGAATTCGAGCGCCTGCAGCCTTCTCTGCCGCGCGCTCGGCAAAACGGAAACGAGCCGTTCGTCAAACTCCATAACGTCTGTCCTTTCCATGGAACTCTTACCCGCAGTATAGCATAAAAAAACCGCCGTTTCAATAGCGATACGGCAGTTTGTCTCCTGATATCCGGTTTTTTATCGGAGCGATCCCCGGCAAACCGGCGCGCCGGGCCGGTTTGCCGTCCGCTTTTCCGGGAACGCGACTCCCCTTTGCGTTAGGGCGCTTCGTCAGCTCCACGTCTTCCACACCTCCGGCTGATAGCCGGCGGTCGCGGCCCTGCCGTTGCGCACGATCGGCTGCAGCAGGACCAGCGGGTGCTCAAGGACCTTCTCGAAGCGGTCCGCGTCCGACAAATAGGGCAGCAGATCCGCCGTCTCCCTGTCCTTTGCCGCGGGGTCGATCAGACGGTCGAGCCCCCCGACGGCGGCGGCGACGCTCTTCAGCTCGCCGGGGCTCAGTCCCTTTTCGGCGAGATCCACAAACTGAAAGCGGATCCCCCGCTCCTTGAAAAACCGCTCCGCCTTGCGGGTGTCGGCGCTCTTTTTGGTGCCGAAGATCTGGATGTTCATCGCAAAAAAGCTCCTTTCGGGATGGTCTTGTATCTTTTCAATATCATACCATCCCGAAGCACGCCGGGTCAAGCGTCTGTTTGGCCGGCATGTAAAAAGAAAAAACCGAGCGTTTACAGGAAACGTTCGGTCTTTTTCTCACTTAGACAAAAGGAATCAGATTATTCCTCGCTGGTCGCTTCCGACTCTGTCTTGCTCTCAGACTCAGACTCAGACTCGGACTCGGACTCGCTCTCAGACTCGCTCTCGCTCTCGGTCTCGGAAACAGCCTCAGTCTCGGAAGCAGCCTCGGTCGTATCGCTCACGGAAGCGTCACCAGCGGTGGTAGCAGCGGTATCATCGGTCTTGGAGCAGGCAGCGAACGCAGCGGAAACCATAACCAGCGCAGCAGCAACAGCAATAAACTTTTTCATGTTCTTTTTCCTCCAAAAATTTGTTCCTCATTATGTAACCGGTTTCCTCCCGGTGCGCGCTAATAATACCGCATTCAGAGGGCAAAGTCAAGAAAAATAACAAATTCGTAAAGTCTTCCGTCACTTTACAACAAAAACATCTGCCGCGCCTGCGTTTTTTGGATGAATTGATCGAAAGCCCGGTCAAAGGCGCGGTGTAAACAGCGCTTTCGATCGGGAAAAGAACGCGATACCCCGGCTGCGGGACGCCGAAAAGCCCGCTTGAGGTCCTTTTTTCTTTATTATACGACCGCCGGAGAAGATCGTAACAAAAATGTAATTTTCATCGCTTTTGCCGTCATAATTGACCGGCGGGCAGATCACATTTTATTCTGTTCTTGTAAAATCTGCCCCGCAGCGGGCGCAGCGGGTGCTATATACAAGGTATTTGCCCCCGCTGTGCCCTTTCAACTCGGCGACGTGTTTGAACTCAGCCGCAATGATACAGTGTATGATGAACAGAATGACGGCGCCCACGATCGGGACCGCGGCGAATTTTTCCCAGTCAAAA
>CADBOC010000141.1 GCA_902796175.1 Oscillospiraceae bacterium
GCCGGTTTTACGGTCGCGCTCTTTGTACTGTTTTTTCCGCTGAACAAAGACGCGAGTGTTTCCGATCGGTACAGCAGGGCAACGACCCGGAACGGTTTGATCGCGATCCTCTTGTTTTACGCGATATGGTTCCTCCCGGAGATCCTGAACCGCTCTGTGGAATTAAGGGAGAACTGTATGCATTGCCGCAGCTTCCGTTATCCCGGTAAGATCAAGCCGTTCTCACTGGAGATGGCGTACAGCTCGGTTTATAAGCTCGATCTGAAGCGCACGTTCGGACTGTTTGAAAAGCTTGAGGTCTATGAACAAAGCCTTGTGCATCCGATCGTGATCTCGTTTGCGTTCAGAAGGCATAAGGAGCTGTACCGGGAGATCTGTTCCCGGGTCGCGCAGGCGAATCCGGCGGTTGTTATCTCCCCGAAGTTGTTAAAAAAGCTGGAAAGTAAATAAAGTAAATAAAGGAGATTGGTACCATGAAAAAAACGATTTGTTTTCTGTTGTCTCTGATTCTGATCTGCGGCCTGCTGCCGTCGGCTGTTGCCGCGTCCAACGCGGCGGCGCTGCCCGTCTCCGGCAGATTCGGAGTCAACCACACCTTTACGCTGGATGAGAACGGCGTGATGACGGTGGAGGGCGAGGGACCGATGGTCGAATCGGAGGAAGCCCGGTTTCCCGGCAAAGAATATACGTACGGCGATCCTGCGGATATCCGCAGATCCGTTCTGCGGGTGGCGATCCTGCCCGGTACCACGGCTGTGGGCGACGGCGCGTTCGCGTTCTTTACCGAGATGAGTGAGATCGTGCTGCCCGATACCGTGACCGCGATCGGCGCGAACGCGTTCCGCTACTGCGTCTCGCTGAAAGAGCTCTCGCTCCCCGAAGGCCTTACCGAGCTGGGCGAGGGCGCGTTCACCCAGTGTATGGAGATCGTCTCCGTTCGGCTGCCGGAAGGGATCCGGGAGCTGCCCGCAAAACTGTTCCAGAGCTGTTATTCGCTGGAGGAGGTCAGCCTTCCCGCGGGCCTTGTCGCGATCGGCGACAGCGCCTTCGATGAATGCGTAAAACTGAACGGCGTCGCGCTGCCGGAGAGCCTTCAGCGGATCGGGAGCTCCGCCTTTCATAAGTGCCGCGCGCTTACCGCGGTCTCGGTACCGGACAGCGTCACCGAGCTTGGCGGCAACGCCTTCTCCTGCTGTTCGTCTCTTTCGGAGCTGAGCCTTGGCGAAGGTCTCACCGCGATCCCGGACAGAGCCTTTCTCCATTGCCGTTCCCTGACGGAGATCTCTGTCCCCGACTCCGTCTCGGAGATCGGCCCGTACGCCTTCTGCGGCTGTGAAAACGTCTCCTCTGTCTATCTCCCCGCAAGCGTCGTCCGCATCAGCAAAAGCGCCTTCTACACCTACCCGGAGATCTGCCTGACGACGGTACGCTTCGGCGGGTCGGAGGAACAGTGGAACGCGATCGAATGGATCCTCGAAGCGCCGTCTGTGAGCGCGGATCGCGTCAACCGCGCCGAGCTGAAGGCGGAGATCCTGTTCGACGAAGCGCATTCGGCCGAAAACCTCATGTTTGACTGCGGCCCCGCCGTTACGCCCGAGAACCTCGGCGATCTCGACGCGGACGGCAGCGTTACCGCCTCCGACGCGCGCCTTACCCTCAGGGCAAGCGTCTCGCTTGAGCATTTCGGCCTGTTCCGGACGCAGAAAGCGGATCTCGATCTGGACGGCAGCGTCACCGCCGCCGACGCGAGAGGCATCCTCCGCACCGCCGTCGGTCTGACCGACGCATGACGGAGCCGGTTATGATCCCATGAAAAAAGAAGCGTCTGCCGTTGCGGCAGACGCTTCTTTTTTCAGATCATTTGTACTGATAAGCCCGCACGTAATCCACGACGAACGCGCTGTCGTCTACCCCCGCGAGGATGTCGCCGCTCGGTTTTCCGTCGTCTCCGCCTGTCTCTACCGAGAGGATCAGAAATTCCGGCACGGCGCTCGCGCCGCCGAAATCGGTGGAAAAGCTCTTTACGCCGTTGATGTAGAAGGTGTAGCCTTCGGAATTCCACTCCACGCCGTAGGTGTTGAATTCGCTGTAGGGGTCGCCCTTTACAAGGAACTTCTTCGCGCCGAGGCTCTTGTGGTCGGCCTCATATCCGTCGTAATGGACGTTGGAGCTGACTGTGTTCGGGCGTCTGGAATCCCAGTATGGGCTTTCGAATACGTCGATCTCCGCGCCGTCGGAGCCGCCGTTGCCCACGTCGTGCTCGCCGCTGCAGTAGAGCCAGAACGCGCCCCACAGGTCGTTCCCCTTCGGCAAAATGCAGCGGCACTCAAAATAGCCGTAGGTCTGTTCGAATCTGCCGCGCGTATCCATACCGTAAGAGTAGTAGCCCGCCGGGCCGCCGTCCAGTCCCTCGGGGTAATACCGGGTGCGGATGGTCAGCTTGCCGTCGGCGACCGTCGCCATTTTTTTGTCCCAGTAGCCGCCGCGGCGCGCCTCGTAATCGTGCCACACGTAGTGCCCGCCCCAAACGCTCTCATCCACGGCGTTTCCGTCGAATTCATCCGCCCACACAAGCTCAAATCGGTCGAGGTCAAGCTTTTCCCCGACAGCGTAGTAGGGGACGCCGAATATGCCGCAGAAAAAGGAGATCAGGGTCATAAAGAATGAAACGATCTGTTGCATGATGATACCTCCGTTTTATTATTTCTTATTTCTAATCTAACATATAGCGGAAGCATTGTCAATAGGCAGGGAAAAGCCGGCATGCTCCTTGGGGGGATAAATCCGGATTTGTCGATGTGTTCCATGAGGCAGAAAGCTGCCGTCCCGGTAGCGCGGCTGCCCTCAGCCGCCCCGGCGAAGCC
>CADBOC010000142.1 GCA_902796175.1 Oscillospiraceae bacterium
AAAACGCGGCGGGAAGCAGCCCGAGCAGCATCGCCGCAGCCAATAAAACGGATAGCATTTTTTTCATTACAAAACACTCCTTTTATTCAGTTCAAAAACTATTTCAACTTGCTATTGCAATTTGGTGCAATTAATCACATATATATAATACTTAGATTTGCGATATCATGAATATTTCGGGTTAATATCTGCCGATCTCTTGCAGCGGGATCTGCTTGAAGCCGGGGATCTCGTCGAACACCGGCGCATCGTCCCGCAGGGTGTAGTCTCCGTTGGCGGGATCGACAAACAGTTGTTTCATCGTCCCCATACGGTAGACCGCGTTGCCGGAGATATCGCTGAACCGCGCCGCCGGTTCGGTGATCTCGCCAATCTTTCCGCTGGCGCTGACGATCAGGTTCCCCGTGACCGAGCTGTAAGAAGGATTCGGCAGAAAATCGGGATTGTCCTGATCATCGAAATCGTCGCTGTATCGCCGCAGGTACGGATAGGTCCGCTGCCAGAGCTCCGTTTGCCACGGGGAGGCGTACAGCGCCGTCCAGAGCCTGCCGTTTTCCTCGGAAGAATCGTCGATCCCGCCACGGTCGTACCAGATCGAACGATCCGGCGAATTGATGATGATGTTATTGTGTACCTCCAGCCAGCGCCCGCCGTTCAGATGCATACCGACGCCAGGCACGTTGACGATCAGGTTTCCGTAAAGCGTTTCTCCGGACAAATGCCCGTCCGTATAGATCGCCTTCGGTTTATGTCCGTTCGCGCCGAGGTTATAGATGAGATTATAGCGGATCAGGTTGCCGCACCAGTCCCAGTGGGCGTTGGCGTAGATGGCGCCGCCGTCGTCGGTTTTGAGATTGACGTCGTGGATCAGATTGTATTCCATCACGTGGTTGTTGCCGGCGTAGGTGATTGCCTCGTGGGGGGAATTGTACATCTCGTTGTGGGCGCAGATATTGCCCACGCCCTCCAGTGTAAAAGCGGGCTGATATGTTTCATAGATCTCGCTCCAGTCGTGAACGAGGTTGTTTTCGGCGCGGTTGTTGCCCGGTGTCAGGGTTTCCTTGTCGCCGCCGCTTAAAACGACGCCGCCCTTGCCGGTGCGGGTAATCTCGTTGCCGGACGCCAGGTTGTCATACCCCGTCATGAGCAGGGCGTTGCCCGCCGTGTTTTTGATGAGGCAGTTTTTGACGGTATTGCCGTTGCCGACGATACAGACCGCGTCGCCGCGGGTGCACTTGACGGTGAAGCCGTCAAACGTCAGATGATCCGCCTCCGCGCGGATAATATTGTCGGTAGAAAGGCTCAGCTCCACGTCAGCTTGTTCCGAAAAGTCCTCCGGCGGGTAGATGTACAGCACGCCGTCGTCCCGGTCCAGATACCATTCGCCCGGCGCGTCCAGCTCCTCAAACACGTTGAAGAAATAGTACGGGGAGCCTTTGATCGCGCCGTAATAGCTGACGAACGCCGGCGAGATCGTCCGGTTTGCATGATCGACGACGCCGAGCGGCGTGGAGGCGTCCGCCCAGTCCCAGCGCCAATAGCCGTACATCCAAACGTCCTCGGTGGTTTCCCAGGCTGCAATGCGTTTTGAAAGCGCGCTGTCCATCCGGTAGACGTCCGGCTCCGGGTTGCGCGTTTCGGAGTATTCCGGTTTAACGACGCAGTCCGCGCTCTCCTTGCCCAGCCCCTCCTTTACCACTTCGCCGGTACGCAGATAATTGTTTCCGTTCGGGTAACGGGCGACGGTCTGCCGCCGATCGTTGATGAAGAGCTCGCAGTTGCCTTCTCCCGTCAGGCCGTCGTCATATTTTTCAGCAGTAGTGCAAAAACCGAAGGCGTTGATCCTGCCGTATTGCGCGGCGGTGACCCCGAATTCTGCCAACGGGACGCACAGGACTTTTTTTCGCGCGTCGTCCGTCAGGCGGGAAAGCATGGCATTGTTGCTTACCGTCCGAAATGCCTGCGCCGGCAGCCTGACGCCTCCGTTCAGCGTGACCTCGCCGTCGCCGTAAGCGCGGTAGACGACCGGGCAGTCCTCTGTGCCGCCGTCCTCCGTGGAGAAAAGAAGCGTGTCCACGCGGTAATCCCCGGTTTTCACCGCCACCGTGACACCGTTCTTCTCGGTCTTATCCATCGCCCGCACCATATCGCGGGCTTTTTCGATTGTTGCCAGCGGACGGGCGAAGCTGCCGTCGTTGCCGTCGCTGCCGTCCGGCGAGACGTAGAGATCGGCGTTCTCGACGAGTGTTGCTTCCGGCTGCGTGTAAAAGCCGGTTCCCGTGGGTACGGCGCAGGTCAGAAGTCCGGTTTCGTACAGCAGCGGCTCCGCAGCGGGCAGCAGCGCGCCGCACAAAACGCAGACACACAGAACCACGGCCAGCAGCGGCTTCCACAGGAATTTGTCGCCGGACAGTTTTTTGAGCCTCAGCACGCAGAACAGCGCAAAACCGAATCCGAACACGGCCGTGGCTGCCGTCGCCTCCCTCGCGCCGCCCTGATGGTAAATCATCACGTTGACGATCAACGAAACAAGGACCGCCCCGCCCGCGGCAATGCCGCCGCCGAGCAGCGTGGAAAGCAGCGCGCGCTTTTTCGGTTTTTTCATTGCTTTTGCGAGCAGTGCGAACGCCGCCGCGCCTTCCGAAAAGACCGCGGCCATACATATCCAGTACAACGGTGCGTTCCACTCAAGATAATAAACGCCGTAAAAGTAAGCCGTTACCGCCGCCGCCAAGAGCAGAAGAAAAGCAAAAAACCATATATGCTTTTCTTTCTTCATCCCTGTCACCTCCGTATGATCCTTTCCGCAATCATTATATCGGAAATCATTTTGTTTTTCAACTCTTCCGGACAGAAAAAGGGACGGACGCTCATACCCGCAGGTATTCTTTGATAAAAAGAAGTATTACAAAAACAGCAAGAAAGCGGCTGCGCCGCAGCGCAGAGCGCTTTCGCATTCGCCATCGCCGTTGCCCGAAGGGCAAAATCGGCGGGCGTTACAATCTTTTTATTTGACAGGAAACGAAAAGTTTCCTGTCAAATAAAAAACTATGGACTTCCGCGAACAGGCGTGGTAGTGTATAGGCATGGGCGCGAGAAGCGTTACGGATCTGTAGAAGGAAGGATCAGTCGTTATGGTTTCCAAGTGGCAAAAGCTTTCAGAAACGCTCAAAAAAACGCCCGGTCGCGCAAAGGTCGCGGCGAGCGTTATCTTCGTCGTCATCATCCTCTCTCAGAAACTCTTTTTTGAGCTCTACGTCCGGTGGGATAATATTCCCGCCTTTGCTCTGAGCGCCGTTCTTGTGCTTGCCGCGTACACAGGTCTGAGCGCACTGTATCTGGCCGTCAAAGCGCAATCCGGAAAAGGAGCCGTCAAAAAGCTCCTGTTCATCCTGCTTCTGAACCTATTGGCCATTACCGCCCTGTTGTTTCTGCTGAACAACGTGATGTTCCGGCTGGAAAAGCCACGCCTCGCCTGTTGTATCGTTCTGACGCTGCTTTCCGTGGAAGCCGTCTGCTTTTATGTCCCGGTCACGTTCGGCGGCCGTGCGTTTTTTAAGGCGGTTTCCGCGGCGCTGGCCGTCGTGCTGGCCTTTTTCGACCTGACCTTCGTTCTTCCGGAGAAATCGGTTGCTTCCTATCTGAAAGCCGTCACCGCGCAACGCGTATCCAGGGAAAAAGAATGGAAGCTGCAATACAGTTCCCCCGCGGCAACGGATCAAACAACGGACGAGGACGCCTGCTGGGAGCAGCGTTCCCTGCCGCTGGGCAACGGGTATTTCGGGTTGAATGTATTCGGCAGGACCGATACCGAGCGCGTCCAGATCAGCGAAAAGTCGCTTTACGATCAGGACCGGAAGGATTTCCGCCACGGGCTGGACAGCTTCGCAGAGGTCTTTATTGAATTTGGACACGAGAAGATGACGCAATACAGCCGTGACCTGTCCCTGAACGATGCCGTCGCGCACGTGTCTTACGTGGCGGATAAAGTTACTTATACAAGAGAGTACTTCGCCAGTTATCCCGACCGGGTCGCCGTGATCCACCTGACTGCCTCCGAAAAAGGCGCCCTCGGTTTCACGCTGCGCCCGACGATTCCGCATCTCAGCAACGGTACGTCCGAGCCGGGGGACGGAGGGGGCAAAAGCGGCTCTGTGACGGCCGAAGGCGATACGCTGACGTTATCCGGCGTCATGCCCTGGTACGGGATCGAGTTTGAAGGGCAGTTCTGCGTGCTGCACGAGGACGGAGAACTGACAGCAGAACAGGACGCGGATGGAGGGAACGCCGCTCTGACGCTCCGGGACGCGACCGAAGCCGATATCCTGATCGCGCTCGGGACGAATTATAAGCTCGATCCTTCCGTATTCACGACCGCCGATCCCTCCCTGAAGCTCAGCGGGAACGACTCTCCGCACCGGCAGGTCGGCGAAACGCTTTCGGCGGCCAGAGCGCTGGGGTACAGCGCTTTGAAGGTCCGGCACGAAAAGGACTACCGCGCGTTGTTCAACCGTGTGGACGTCGATCTCGGCGGCGCTGTTGTAAACCGTTCGACGGACGAGCTGCTCGCCATGTACCGCGTAAAAAAAACGGGGTTTGCCGCAAGATATCTCGAAGAGCTGTATTTCCAGTACGGCCGGTATCTGCTGATCGCTTCCTCCCGTGAGGGGACGCTGCCGGCAAATCTGCAGGGCGCGTGGAACTGTCACAACGGCGCGCCGTGGGGCGGCTCGTACTTCCATAATATCAACGTCCAGATGAACTACTGGCCCGCATTCTCCTGCAACCTGTCGGAATGCTTTGAAGCTTATGCCGCCTACAATGCGGCTTATCTGCCGCAGGCAAAAAACAACGCGGATGCGTATATCGCGCGGCTGTTCCCCGAAAAACTGGACGAAAAAGGCGAGAATGGATGGATCACCGCCATTGTGACCACGCCTTATACGGTCCCGGCGTACGATCCCATCGGGAACAACTCCGGCCCCGGGTTCGGCGCTTTTACCGCCATGCTCTTCTGGGATCAGTACGCTTTCACCAAAGACGTCCGGCTTCTGCGGGAACAGGTCTATCCCGTTTTGTACGGCATGGCGGTCTTTTTAGAGAAAAACCTGACCGAAAAGGACGGCGCGCTGCTGTGCGCCTATTCCGCTTCGCCGGAGCAGGAGAAGGACGGCCAGTATTATCAGACCACCGGATGCGCCTTTGACCAGCAGCTGATCTATGAGCTGTTTTCGGAAACGATACAGGCCGCCGAAATCCTCGGCGAAACCGACGACGCTTTCATCGGAAAGCTCCGAAGTGAGATCGGCCGGCTGGAACCCGTCCTGATCGGCGCGGACGGGCAGGTCAAGGAATACCGGGAAGAGGAGCACTACGGAGAGATCGGCGAATATAAGCACCGCCACATTTCGCAGCTTGTGGGACTGTTCCCCGGCACTTCCATCAGCAGGAATACGCCCGATTATCTTGCGGCGGCACGCGTAACGCTCGATAAACGCGGGGATGATTCCACCGGCTGGGCCTTGGCGCACCGGCTGTGCTGCCGCGCCCGAACGGGAGACGGGGAACGCGCCTTCCGGCTGCTGCGCCATCTGATCGGCCAAAGGACGCTCGACAACCTCTGGGACACGCATCCGCCGTTCCAGATCGACGGCAATTTCGGCGGGACCTGCGGTATGGCGGAAATGCTCCTTCAAAGTAGCGCCGGGTACATCGAGCTTTTGCCCGCGCTTCCCTCCGCATGGCGCGACGGGAGCTTCTCCGGGCTTGTGGCAAGGGGGAACTTTGTTGTTGACTTACAGTGGTCGGACGCTTTGGTCCAACACGCCGTAATCACCGCCCGTGCGGGAGGCGAATGCGCAATCGCGGTCAATGATGACACTGTGTGCGTAACAGATCCGGACGGAAAGGAAATCAGGTATGATCTTTCTGATGGGGT
>CADBOC010000143.1 GCA_902796175.1 Oscillospiraceae bacterium
ACCGGCCGCAGCCGGATAAAATCATAAAAGGATATGCGCGGGGTATCGTCCTCGGGCATAAAGCGCAGGATCGCCGCCGTGCCGGGGTGCTTTTCTCCGCCGCCGTACTCAAAGCTCGGCAGATTGATGAACCAGAGCCGGTCGGATGCCCTCTCGACGCACTTCGGCGAGAGCTGATGGCGGTGTCCGCTCACAAAGACGACGGGATGCGCCGCCGCGTCGGCGGCCTCGGCGAGCAGCGTTTCGATCCGCCGCCCGGCTTCAGTCTGCCCCTCCTCCTCCCAGCTTTCGTCGCCGCCGTTCCGGTCGGCGAGAGGCTGGTGGTTCACTACGACCGTGGTACGGTCCAGCTTTACGGCCTTCAGAAGCTCGCGGGAAAACCATTCGAGCTGCGCCGGGGAGATACGCGTGCCGTTGTGCGCCAGCCCCTCGGTACCGAGCACCAGATAGGTACAATGTCGGTCCGAATAGCGGTAATAGGGATGCGCGGGATCGTGCCCGCAGTCCTTCAAAAGATCGGCAAAAAGCCGGCGCGCGATCTCATGATTCGGGTGGTCGCTGTGGTGCCACGAATCGTGGTTCCCCATTGCGGGCAGAACGGCCTTTGCCCGGATATAGCGACGAAGCAGGGTCCACAGCAGCCGGTATTCCCTTTCGTCTCCGCAGTTTGTGATATCGCCCGCCATCACGAACGCGTCAACCTCGCCGAGCGTGCGGGTAACGCCCGAAAGCGCCAGCCGCAGCACGTCGGTGCGGTCGCGCCACGGGTCGGCGTCTGTATGCAGATCCGCCGCGAGTACCGCCGTATAAGCCGGAAACCGCAGAGGCTTCGGCCGCGGCAGCGTACGGATACAGGCGCCGAGGACCGTCGGCGCAGCGTGCAGAAAAGTCCTTTTTTTCATTAAGTCATCCTTCGTTTATCGGCGCCGCCTCAGAACGCGAACAGCTTTTCGCGCAGCCGCTTTACACGGCCGGTGATAAAGCAAAGACCTTTAAGCGCTTCCTCGCGCTCCGCCGGCGTGCCGGTGACGTACTGTTTCATAAGTCTGCCCTCTTCGTAGCAGAGCTCGTCGTGCAGGGGGAAGTAGTTCTTGAGCAGAAAATCGCCGTACCGGATGAAACGCGCCTCGCCCACCAGGCGGAATTCCGCGCTGATCGTATCGACCGCGACGGAATAAAAATCCTTTACGGAGGCGATGAGCGCCGTGCGCTCGTTTTCGGGGGAGAACACGATGGTGGCGCAGATAAAGGCGTTGCGGTTGCTCTCATAGGAGGAATGGCTGTCGGTGCTGCCGACAATGGGGAAGCGGTTCCCCTTCGCCCGCTCCTCGTAATAACGCGCGGTCTGGAAGCCGTTGTGTTCATAATAGCTTTCGCCGCCCAGCACCTCGAACGCGTCGAAGGGCTTTTCGGCCATCATATAATCCGTGAAAGCCTCCGGCACATGGAAGACGTTGTTGATCCAGTTCGGGTGCGCGAAAATGCCGAGGCCGTTCGCGGCTCTGATCTGGTCGAAGATCCATTTGCAAAGGGTATAGGGCAGGGCGTCCACCTCCGGCGGCAGCTCAGCCTTTGAAGCGAGGCGGTCGATGGTCTCTTCGTATTCCTCACGGCTCATCACGTCGGGCACGTCGTGCTCGCGGATGGCGCGGGTGGAAAGGTCTTTGCCGACCTCGCCGGTCGCGGTCCCCTCCACCAGCGCGTTTATGCTGTATTCCCCGCCGAAGTTCACAATGTGCACGGCGTTGCGTTTGCCCTTTACCGGCGGCAGATGCACCTCTTCGCCGGGCACGATCGTCATTTCGATGGGCGCGCCGCGGTAGCGTTCGATCGCGCGCAGGGACGGGTAGTAACGCTCATGGTCGCTGATCACGGTGAAATCGTAGCCGTAGCGCCGGTAGTTGGCGGCGACCACCTCGGGGGTCTGATTGCCGTCGGAAAGCGTGGTATGCATGTGCAGATCGCCGATAAAGGGATAGCGCCCGGCGAGATCCTGCGCCACGCAGTAAACCGGGAACTGCTCGATCCGCCGCCCCTGTGCGTCCAGAAAACGCAGATAATACGCCTGCTCGCGATCGAAGGTATGGGCAAAGCTGAAGCCGCCCTCTCCGTCCGCCGTAACGCTCTGCTCACGGAAATCTCCCGTCGCGGGGAAGGCGTCCGGTTCGCCGCCGTCGAGCGCGCAGATCACGAGCCGATAGGTCTCTCCCGGAACAAAACGCTGTCTGCCGCCCAAAGGCCGCACATGGATCACGGCCTCTTTCCCCGCGGCGAACACCTTGGGGTAAACGTCGTAATTGTTGAGTCTGTCGTCCTTTTTGTATGCCATCTCGCTCTTCCGCACGCCCCTCAGGGGGCGTTTTCCTTTCTTTCTCTCGATGCGGCGGCAGGATTGCCGCGCTTTCAAACATTATATTCTTTTTTCATGTTCGCGTCAACAAAAAACAAAAAGGGACGTTCCTTTTTTCAGGCTTTTTTTCTTGCTATTTTTTGATATCGGCTGTATAATAATAAAATCAAAGCTGTGACATGAGGAGGAGTAACGATGCCTTATATCGAGATGAAAACCACCGCGCGTCTGACCGACGAGACCTGCGAACACCTGAAAACCGCCTTCGGCGAGGCCATCGCGCTGTTTCCGGGCAAAAGCGAACGCTGGCTGATGGTCGACCTGAAAGGGGACGAGCAGATCTGGCTCGGCGGAGACAACGCCGAAGACAGCGCGATTTTGAGCGTGGATCTCTACGGCGGTGCGGACGCAGACGCCGCGAACAAAATGACCGCCGCGATCTGCGAGATCCTCTCGCGCGAGCTTGCCATCCGCCCGGACCGCGTCTATATCAAGTATTCGGGTTTCAGCCTGTGGGGCTGGAACGGCGCCAACTTCTGAGCCGTGCCCGGATCCGCTTTTTTCTGCTTTGACGACGGCCTGAGAGAGATCGACGCGGACTCGATCCGGCCCGGCTCGCTCTCTGCCGGTTACGTATGCCGCGAAGACGCGGAAGCGGTCTGCACGCGCCTCGGCTTCGCCGCCTCCACGATCGGCCTGCTGCAGCTGCCGAACGTGCGGTTCCGTTCGGGAGTGGAGGTTTACGACGACTACACGTTTACGGAGCTGCGCATCGTAAACAGCGGGCTGCCGCCCGCCGAGGACGACTGCGTGGCGCTGTACATCAAAAGCGACCTGCTGCTCGTTGTGGACGTGGACGATCACGACGGTTCCACCCGGCAGAAGTTTTTCGCCGCCCTCAGGCGTTACCCCGCCGCTGCCGTTACGGCGGAAAAGCTGATCTTCGCGTTTCTCGATTCCCTGCTGAGCGGCGAGAGCCGGTTTTTGGAGGAGACCGGCATGCAGATGACGGAGATGGAGGAGGAGGTCTTCGGCGGCAAGGTCGGCAAGGACTTCCCCTCAGAGCTGCTGGAACGCAAAAAGCTGCTGATGAAGCGGCACAATTTTTACGAGCAGCTTCTCGACATCACCGAAACGCTGGATGAGGACGAAAACGAAATATTCGCCGCCGATCCGCTGATGTACATCAACAATTTAACGCAGAAGATCAAACGGCTGCGCGAGGACTGCGATTCGCTGAGCAATATGCTGATGCACCTGCAGGACGCGCACGCCTCACAGCTCGATCTGCAGCTCAACTACACGATGAAGATCTTTACCGTGATCACGAGCGTGTTCTTTCCGCTGACGTTGATCGTGGGCTGGTACGGCATGAACTTCACAAACATGCCGGAGCTTACCTGGCGGTACGGCTATCTGTACGTGATCGTGCTTTCCGCCGCGACCGTTCTGCTGCTGACCCTGATCGGCAAAAGAAAAAAATGGTTTTAAGAAAAGAAAAGGAAAACCCCGTATGACTGAAAAAGAGATCGGCGAGCTTCGCCGCAGGCTCCGTCCTGACAAATGCGCCCCCACGGCTCTGTACGGCTGCTTTGTAAACGAACAAAAGCAGATCGCCACCGACTTTCGCCAGACGCTCACCACTACGTCCGGCGACGATCTGGAGGCGCTGCTCGCCCTGATGCGCAAAACGCTCTCGGGCGTACCCGGCCGCAGTCTGATCCCCGTCGGCTTCACGAACGAACAGGTGATCGACAGCGACGAGCACCGCCTGTTCATGGCGCTGAAAAACGGCGGAGACGAAAACGAAACGGCGATCCGCCGGTTCTTTGAGAAGACCGCCGAGGGCTTGCAGATGGAGGGCAATTACGTGATCCTGCTGCTGCAGGACGCGTACCCCGTGCCCCTTTACGCGAAAGACGGCGCGAACAACGACGAGGGCAGAGAAATCTTCGGTTATGCGCTCTGCGCCGTGTGCCCCGTAAAAGAGACAAAGCCGGCGCTGAGCTTTTCCCCGACCGAAAACGCGATCAGGAGCCTGATGGCGAACCGCGTGATCGCGAACCCCGAGATCGGCTTTCTGTTCCCGAGCTTCGACGACCGCACGGCGAACATCTACGACCTGCTCTATTATGTGCGCAAGCCGGATGAGAACCACCCCGAGTTCATCAAGAACGTGGTAAACGCCGCGCCGCCGATGCCTGCCGACGAACAGAAGGAGGCCTTCGAGGAAGCGCTTGGCGAAACGCTCGGCAAGGGCGTGAGCCTGAAATTCGCGATGGACCTGCGCGACGCGATCTGTGAAGAGATCGAAGAGGCGAAGAACGACCCCGAGGCCGACGCGCCGGTCGTTGACAGAGGAACCGTGACCCGCGTGCTGCGCGACGCCGGCGCGGAGGAAGCGCAGATCGAGGCCTTCGGCGCGGCGTACGAAGCGCGCTTCGGCAAGGCCGCTCTGCCCCCGCAGAACGTTGTGAACACCAAACAGATCGAGGTCTCGACCCCCGAGGTACAGATCCGCATCGCCTCCGACCGTTCAGACCTCATCTCCTCCCGCGTGATCGACGGCGTACATTACCTGCTCATTCGCGCCGAAAGCACCGTGGAGGTCAACGGCATGCCGGTGGAGATCGACGGATGAGAGCGGAGCTTCGCTTCGCGGGCGAGCCCCTTCTTTGACAGTTCTGCGTTTTGCCCTTCTCTGCCGTCTGTCTGACTGTTTATCCCATATGAAAACGGGGATCCCTGAACGTGCGACCGTTCGGGGGTCCCTGTTTTTGATATAAAAATCCGGATTTGTCGGGCAGAAGATATCGTTTCCGGCGGGA
>CADBOC010000144.1 GCA_902796175.1 Oscillospiraceae bacterium
GACCGCGATACCTCATAGTTGAAGTCCACGTGACCGGGGGTGTCGATCAGATTCAGCTCATAGGTCTCGCCGTCGTCGGCCTTATAATGCAGCGTGACGGCGCGGGCCTTGATGGTGATGCCGCGCTCTTTCTCGATATCCATGTTATCGAGCAGCTGCTGCTGCATATCGCGCTTGGAAACCGCCCCCGTCAGCTCCAGAAGCCGGTCCGCGAGGGTGGACTTGCCGTGGTCTATGTGCGCGATGATGGAAAAATTGCGGATGTGCGTCTTTTTCTGTTTCATAGCCTATATCCTCTTTGTCTGTTCGGCGTTCAGGGGAGATCAGAGCGTATCCTTCGTGGATTTGAAGCCCTCCCCCAGCACCTCGCCGGAATCGGTGATGATGATGAACGGGTTTTCGTCGTACTGCTGCACCAGCCGCCGGATCTCGGCCACCTCATGCGCGCGCACGACGCAGAGCAGCATCTTGTGCTCCCTGCCGGTAAAGCCGCCGGTGGCGTTGATCACCGATACGCCCCGCCCCGCCGTTGTGGTGATGGCCTTCGTGATCTCTTCGGCGTGATCGGTCATGATCATCAGCATTTTGGAATTGCTTCTGCCGCTCACGACGAAATCCACCGCAAGGCCGGAGATCAGGATCACGATGCCGGAATACAGCATGCTGTTCACGCTCTTATACAGGATACCGGCCAGCACCACGACCACAAAGTCGCAGAGCAGCACCAGCCTGCCGATGGAGATATGCGCGAACCGCAGGCGCAGGAGCCTTACCACGATATCCATGCCGCCGGTGGTGCCGCCGCGGGAGAAAACAAGACCGACGCCGACCCCGAGACACAGCCCGCCGAAGATCGCGGCGACCAGCTTTTCATCGCCGGTATAGACCCAGCCTTTTTTGGCGGAGAGCGCTGTCAGCAGGTCGATAAAGCCCGAGAGCATAGCCGTTGATATAACGGTCTTGATGATAAAGTTGGAACCGAACACCCGCCACGAGGCGATGAACAGCGGCACGTTCACCAGAAAAACGAAAACGCCGATGGGCACGAACGGCAGAAGATAATTGACCAGAATGCCGAGGGTGGTAACGCCGCCCGGCACGAATTTTGAGGGATTGATAAAATAGACGACGCCGAGGGCGTACAGAAACGTGCCGACCGTACAGAAAAGATAGTCAAGCAAGATGCTGCCGAGCGGGCGGCGTTCCAGTTTTACGTCAAAATGTTTCAAGAAAAAGGATCCTCCTTCGTATCGTCCGCGGGGTCGTTCCGGATCGCGGCCCGGAACAGCTCGCCGATCCGTTCGCTCTCGCCCCGCAGGTAGAGCCAGCCGAAAAGCGCCTCAACGCCGGTGGCGCGGTGGTACTCCGCCTGCGATTTGTTTTTCGGCACATGCCCGACGCGGGCGTTGCGCCCCCGTTTGAATATCCCCTCTTCTTGAGCCGTAAGCTTCGGCGCAATACGTTCGGCCGCCGCGGCCTGAAACGCGGCGTTGCAGATCATGGCCGTGCGCTCATGCAGCGTCTGCACACGGGCGTCCGCCTGAGAAAGAATGAAATCCCGCGCCATCAGGCTCCACACCGCGTCGCCTATAAAGGCGAGGGCAAGCCCGTCCGGCGCGTTTGCCGTCTCCGGCGGTAAAAAACGGGGCACGGCGGTAAAGCCGTCGGTTTTTTCAGGGAACATAGGTAAACTCCAGATCGTAGATGGCGACGGTGTCGCCGTCGCGTACGCCGAGCCTTTCAAGCTCGGCCAGAATGCCGCTGCTCTCCAGCACGCGCTGAAAATACTGCATGGATTCGTAATCGTCCGGGTCCGTTTTGTTGAGGATGCGCATGAGCCAGGCAGCCTCCACCCGGTAGACGCCGTCTTCCCGATACACGCGGAAGCCGTCGTCGCGCTTTTGCGCCAGCACCTCAAAGGGGACCTCCTCCTGCTCATAGCGCCTGATGGGCGGCAGGGTCGAAAGCTTTTCCCACACGGCCCGCATCAGCGCGTCCGTGCCCTCGGCGATGGGGGCGACGATCTCGAAATACGGCAGCTTTTCCTCCTCCTCTATAAAACGGCGGAAGCTCTCGCGCTGCTCGTCCGTCGCAAGATCGATCTTGTTGCCCGCCACGATCTGCGGGCAGTCTGCGAGCGCCGGGTTGAATTTGACAAGCTCCCGGTTGATGGTGCGGTAATCCCCGATGGGGTCTCTGCCCTCGCTGCCCGATACGTCCACGATGTGCACCAGCATGCGGCAGCGCTCCACATGGCGCAGAAAGCGGTGACCGAGGCCTACGCCCTCGCCCGCGCCTTCTATAAGCCCCGGGATATCCGCCATCACGAAGCTGTTCTCCGGCCCCATGCGCACCACGCCCAGAACCGGCGTGATCGTTGTGAAGTGATAATCGGCGATCACGGGCTTGGCCTCGCTCACCACCGAGATCAGGCTCGATTTGCCCACGTTCGGGTAGCCCAGCAGGCCGACGTCCGCCAAAAGCTTTAGTTCCAGCGTTACCTCCCACTCCTCGCCCGGAAAACCGTCGCGGGCAAAACGCGGGGCCTGTCTTGTTGCCCCGGCAAAGCGCCGGTTGCCCCAGCCGCCCTTGCCGCCCTTCGCGACCGTTACCGGCTCGTCGCCGGAGATATCCGCCAGCACCGCGCCGCTCTCGGCCTCGCGCACCAGCGTGCCGCGCGGCACGCGGATCACCAGATCTCTGCCGCTTCTGCCGGTCTTGCGGTTGCCGCCGCCGGGCTGCCCGTTTTCGGCGGCGTATTTGCGCTTATAACGGAAATCGGCGAGCGTCGCCAGATGGTCGTCCGCCTGAAAAAGCACGTCGCCGCCGCGTCCCCCGTCGCCGCCGTCCGGCCCGCCGGAGGCGACGAATTTTTCGCGGTGGAACGCCACGGCCCCGTTGCCGCCGTTCCCCGCCTTGATCTTTACTTTCGCGATATCCACAAACATAAGCTGTTCTCCGGCTCCACATAATAATACAGAATATATTGTAGCACAAAGCGGAGGGAATATAAATACGCATTTTTCAAATTCTTCCCCTTTTTTTGAAAAATTCCCGATAAAACGGGCACAATAAACAGGGAAGAAAACTGAAAAAAGAAAAGAGGTCGTTTCATTGCATTATCTGTGGGCTTTTCTCATCGGCGGCGCGCTGTGCCTCATCGGGCAGATCCTGATCGACAAGACCCGCCTGACCCCGGCGCGGATCCTGGTGGGGTACGTCGTCGGCGGCGTGATCCTTGGCGCGACGGGGCTCTACGGCAAGCTGATCGATCTCGCGGGCGAGGGCGCGCGCATCCCGCTCACGGGCTTCGGGAATCTGCTGGCGGAGGGCACAAAGCAGGCGGTGATCGAGCAGGGGCTGCTCGGCACGCTCACTGGTCCCCTGACCGCCGGGGCGGCGGGCATCTCCGCCGCCGTGCTCGCGGGGCTGACCGTATCGCTCTTTACGAAGCCGAAGCCGAAATAA
>CADBOC010000145.1 GCA_902796175.1 Oscillospiraceae bacterium
AAGGTGAGAGAATAGGAAACGGTATCCGTAAACGAGGCGGAGCAGCCGATGGGCTGCAGATCCGCGTAGACGCCGGTAAACTCCGCCGTCGCCGCCGCGTTTATGTTTTTGGTGAAACGGATCTCCCGCAGCTCATCCGTCATCCGGTCGGCCCGGAAGAACACCGTAAGGCCCTCGCAGGTGTACGAGAGATCGGAAAGCTCCGCGTATTCCTTCACCGCTTCGCCGAGCGCCGCGGCGGAATCCTCGACGGAGGGCCCAAAGAGGCGTTCGAGCAGCGCCGGGTCGTTTTTCAGCGTCAGAGTGACGCTGTAATCGTCGGCGTAGCGCTCCTGCGGGGGGTAATCGGAATGACAGCTCTCGCAGCCGGGGGTCGGTTTGTCGCTGACCGCGCCGCATACGACGCAGTAATAATGGGCGTAATCGACCCTGAAGTCTTCGATATCCGCCGCGGTGAGAGCGGGCTCGGGCAGCAGCCCCTGCAGCCCTTCGCCGAAATCGGAGGCGGCGCCCGCGTAACCGTCCGAGATGCGCTCCTCTGCGGCGTCGGCCAGAAAGCGCAGCGTTTTCTCCGCGTAAGCGCCGCCGTCCGTCGCAACGGAATCTTTGTCGAGATCCGTATCGCGGGAGGAGGCGAGCTTCGGTTTTTCCGCGACTGCCTTCGCGACCACGGCGTTCAGATAGTCGGCCGCCTGCTGCGCCGTTTCCGGCGCGGGCGTTTTGCCCTCGGTGAGCGTCACGGGCGGGTGGGGATGCTCCATCGTGGTGACAAGCCTGAGACCGTAGGCGAAAATGACGACAAAGAAAACGATCAGTACGGTGATGAGCGCCGGATACATCCATTTGCTCTTTTTTTCGACCTGTTCTTCCTGGGCCAGAGTCTCTTTCTGCAGGCTTTTCAGGGTCTCGGTCTCAGCCATCCGTCTCTGCCTCCTCTCCCACTTCTTTTTTGTAGTTCTCTTCCTCCGCGGCGATCTTCGCCTCAAGAAGCCTTGTGGCCTCGGTCTCTACCACCGGCTGGGGCAGATCCTCGAGCTTTACTTCGCCTCTTCTGAGCTTCCGGTAGATCTCCGCGCGCTCGGTCATGCCCTCTTCGTATTCCACAGGCACGCCCTTTTTATCAAGGATCAGGTTGACGGCTGCCGCCGCAAGAAACATAACGGCGGCGGCGATGAGGCCGAAGCCTGCCCGGCCGTCGATCATCGCGCTTGCCTGACTTGCCTTCGCGAAGGCGGAGATGAACGCCATCGAAACGACGGAGGTCACAGCCCCGAGACAGGCGAAAGCGGCGATCGCCTTCTGCATTTTTTTGATGCTTAAAAAGCACAGCACGGTCGAAAGCAGCACCAGCGCCGCCATGACCGCGACGGCGGCGTAGGAGAACAGGGCCGTTCTCAGAGCGGCAAAGCCCGCGCCGAAGACCTCGCTGCCCGTCATATCGAGCACGTACGAAAGCCCGCTGCCGGTAAAGAGGGATATAAGGCCCAAAAGCCCGAAATCCGCCCCCGCCTCCACCAGCGGCAGCTTCAGAGAAAAGCCCCCGTTCGGGAGAAGCAGCGCGATCAGCGGCAGGAACGCCGCGGCGAGCCTTGCGATCGTAAGCTTTGAGCCGATGAACGCGCCCTTAAAGCGTTTGATCTTCGCCTTAACGTTCGCCTGCGCGAGCTCGGCGTACTTCGCCTCGCGGTAGAAGTTCTCTTCAAAGTTGATAAAACGCATGTTCGCGCCGCAGTGCGGGCAAAACTGGCTGACGTTGAGCAGCGTCAGCTTCTTCCCGCAGTTCGGACAGTTTGCCAAGACCGACACCTCCGATTTTATTGTAAAAAAGAATGCAAGATATATTATACGATTTAGGAAACAAAAAAGCAAGTTTTTTGTCAATATTGTTGTATTTTGTTTATTTTCCGTTTTTCTCTGCTTCCGTCAACATTATGCGGGGGGCGGGCGGCAAACGCCCCGCTTGTTTTCGCAGACGGGGTATGCTACAATAAAAAAAGCCCGAAAAGCAGGTCCCCGCGCTCCGCGCGTATTTCAGAATAAGAGGCGCGGGCGGGCCGTTTGGGCGAACGGTGAACAAATGCTGTGAGACGCGATGACCGTATTTTGTAACAGACAGGAGGAAAACGATGTACAAAAACCCGAATATCTCAGATCAGAACCGGCTCAGCGAGGGCCG
>CADBOC010000146.1 GCA_902796175.1 Oscillospiraceae bacterium
CTGGCATGATCGCGATCATCGATTACGGCGTGGGGAACCTGTTTTCCCTTCGCTGTTCCCTTGCCTCGCTCGGGCAGCAGGCGGTCGTGACCCGCTCGGCGGCGGACGTTATAAAAGCGGACAAGCTGCTGCTGCCGGGCGTCGGCGCGTTCGGCGACGCGGCGAAAAAGCTGCGGGAAAGCGGCATGGTTCCCGCACTGCTCGAATCGGTAAAGAACGGCAGGCCCCTGCTCGGCGTCTGCCTCGGCATGCAGATGCTGTTTGATACAAGCTTCGAATACGGGGCGCATAAGGGGCTGGGACTGATCCCGGGTGAGATTCGACCGATCGCGGAACGCGTCGCCCCGGGCTGCAAGATCCCGCACATGGGCTGGAACGCCCTTCGTTTTACGAACGAAAGTCCGCTTTTCCGGTATATAAACGACGGCGACTGCGTCTATTTCGTACACTCCTATTCCGCCGTCACCCCGCCGGAATACGTCGTCGCCGAAACGGACCACGGCGGCAGACTCACAGCCGCCGTACAGCGCGATAACGTATTCGGCTGCCAGTTCCACCCCGAAAAAAGCGGCGGCGTCGGCCTCGCCATTCTGCGCGCATTCTGTGAATACGGAGGAGAAGCAGTATGATCCTTTTTCCCGCGATCGATCTGTACGGCGGGCAGGCGGTGCGCCTGACGAAGGGCGATTACGCCCGCATGACCGTATACGACGGCGACCCCGCCGCGGTGGCGCTCAGATTTCGGGCGGCGGGGGCAGAGGCGATCCACCTTGTGGACCTCGCCGCCGCGAGGGACGGCACGCCGCCGGATCTTGAAACGGCAACAAAAATAAAACGGGCGAGCGGCCTGTACTGCGAGCTCGGCGGCGGCATACGCAGCATGGAGACGATCGAACGCTGCCTGGACGCCGGCGTGGACCGGGTGATCTTAGGCACGGCGGCGGTCGAAAACCGGCCGCTGCTCGAAGCGGCGGCAAAGCGCTACGGCGAACGCGTCGCCGTCGGCGCGGATCTGAGAGAGGGCATGGTCGCCGTGAAAGGATGGACCGAGACCACCGGCGTTACCGCCGAAAGCTTTCTCGATTCACTGCGGAAGCTCGGCGTAAAGGCCGTGATCTGCACCGACATCAGCCGCGACGGCGCGATGCGGGGGACGAACCTGGCGCTGTACCGAAGCCTCGCGCGGGATCCCGATTTTCTTATCACCGCCTCCGGCGGCGTATCCTCTCTGGAGGACGTGCGGGCGCTGGCGCAAATGGGCGTACACGCCGCGATCATCGGCAAAGCGTATTACGAGGGCGCGATCGACCTGAAGGAAGCCATAGAGGTGGCGAAATGCTGACGAAACGGATCATCCCCTGCCTGGACGTGAAGGACGGCAGGGTCGTAAAAGGGGTAAACTTCAAGGGGCTCGGGGACGTCGCCTCCCCCGTCGCCCTCGTGAAATACTATTCGGAATGCGGCGCGGACGAGCTTGTATTCTACGACATCACGGCTTCGTTTGAAGGCCGTAAGCTATTTGCGGACATTCTGCGGCAGACGGCCGGCGAGGTGTTCATTCCCCTGACGGTCGGGGGCGGCATCAATACGACGGAGGATTTCGACCGGGTGCTGAAAAGCGGCGCGGATAAGGTCAGCGTCAATTCCGGCGCGATCCGGGATCCGTCCCTGATCTCCGCCGCGGCGAAGCGCTACGGCGACCAGTGCGTCGTACTCTCGGTGGACGTAAAACGCGTGGACGGAGAGTTCCGCGTCTTCGCGAAGGGCGGCCGGGAGGATACGGGGATGGAGGCCATCGGCTGGATCCGGGAGAGCGTCGCGAGAGGCGCGGGCGAGGTTGTCGTGAATTCCATCGACACCGACGGCGTAAAAAAAGGCTTTGACCTGCCGATGCTCGAAGCGGTGTGCGAGGCGGTGAACGTACCCGTGATCGCCAGCGGCGGCGCCGGCTGCACGGAGGATTTTATCCGTCTGTTCAAAGCCGTGCCGGGCGTGGACGCGGGCCTCGCCGCCTCCGTCTTCCACTTCGGCGAGGTTAAAATGGATGAACTCAAACGCGCCATGCGCGACAGCGGCATCCCCGCAAGATTATAAGCCTTCAGAAAGGAAGCGCATCCTATGATCGACATTGAAACGCTGAAATTTGACGAAAACGGCCTGATCCCCGCCATCGTGCAGGATTGGCGCTCAAAAGAGGTGCTGACGCTCGCCTACATGAACCGCGAGAGCCTGAAGATCTCGATGGAAAAGGGGCTCACCTGCTTCTGGAGCCGTTCCCGGAAATGCCTGTGGCTCAAGGGCGAGACCAGCGGCAACTACCAGCACATCGTCTCAATCACGGCCGACTGCGACCGCGACGCCCTCACCGTTCTGGTTCGCCCCGACGGACCAGCCTGCCACACCGGCACGAGAAGCTGCTTTACGAACGAAGTATGGGAGAGCGAAACGGAACACCCGTTCTCTCTCGAAATGCTCATGGAGCAGATAGAGGGCAGAAAGACGGAGAAAAAAGAGGGCTCCTATACGACTTATCTCTTTGAGAAAGGGCTCGACAAGATCCTGAAAAAGGTGGGCGAGGAATGCACCGAGGTGATCATCGCCGCCAAAGCCGAGGACAAAAAAGAGACGATCTACGAGATCGCGGATCTGACCTACCACGTGTTGGTACTGATGATCGAGGCCGGCATCTCGCTGGAGGATATCCACCGGGAGCTCGCCTCCCGCCACGTGATCGACAAAAAGGTGAAACAGGAGAAGATGACCCAATGATCCGAACGGAGCTCCATTGCCACACGGTATACTGCGACGGCAAAAACACGCCGGAGGAGATGGTTCTCGCCGCGATCGGAAAGGGCTTTCGGCGGCTCGGTTTTTCGGGCCACAGCGAAACGCTTTTTGACCTGAGCTACTGCATGACCGCTGAAAAGACCGCGGCGTATCAAAAAGAAGTCGCGCGGCTCAAAAAGAAATACGCCGACAGACTTGCGATCTTCCTCGGCGTGGAGCAGGATTATTATTCCGCCGCCCCGACGGAGGGATACGATTACGTCATCGGCTCCGTCCATTATATCCGCTTCGGCGAGACGTATTACCCGGTGGACGAGGGCGGCGACAATCTGCGCCGCGCCGCCGCCGAACACTGCGGCGGCGATATACTCGCGGTATTTGAACGCTACTATGAGACCGTCGCCGACGTATTTGACAAGACGGGCTGCGATATCATCGGGCACTTCGACCTGCCGACCAAATACTTTGATACCGATCCGCTGATCGACCTGAACGCCCCGCGTTATATCGCCGCGTGGCAAAAGGCGGCGGACCGCCTGCTGAAAACGGACGCGGTGTTCGAGATGAACTCCGGCGCGATCTCGCGCGGCAAAAAAAAGGACCCGTACCCGTCGGAACAGATCCTCGCCTATCTCGCGCGGCACGGCGGGCAGGTGCTGCTTTCGGGCGACGCGCACAGTACAGAGGGGATCGGCTTCGCCTTCGATAGGATGGACGCGCTGCGGCGGCAGTACGGCCTGCCCCTCGGAACGCCGCGTTTTCTGAGGCGGAACGGGCAAACGGCCCTGTAAAAAAAAGAGAAGACAAATTTTCACCTGATATCTAAAAAAGGCGCTTATCCGACAGGCACATATCCCGTTTTTTCCACCAGCTCCTGCCCTTCGGGGCCGACGACCCAGTCGAGCAGACGGAGGGTATTTTCGTCCGCGTCCTCTCTTGTGACGGCGTAAAAGACGCCGGTTTCGGGGTATTCGCCGCTTTGTATCGTTTCGAAGGTCGGCGCGACGCCGTCGAGGCTCAGCAGGCGGATCCCCTCCGCGTTCGCCATCTCATTGCAGTAAAAGCGGAAGGAATAGCCGATCGCGTTCTTAAAGTTCCGGTAGTCGCCGGTGCGCTCCACGATCTCCCCCATCGCGCCGAGATAGCTCTCCCGCGGCGCTTCCATGAGCGGGGTATCACCCATAAAGCGCAGCATGGCGCTCTGGCTGCCGCTGTCCTCTTCCCGCTGAAAGGCGACGATCTTACCGAGGCCCTTCACGCCGAGCTCCCGCCAGCGGCGGATTCTGCCCGAATAGACGGCGCGAACCTGTTCGCCCGTCAGCCCCGGGAGGGGATTTTCGGCGTTCACAAAGAAGACGAATGCCTCTTTGCCGACGGGCGTAAAACGGAGCTTTACGCCCGCCTCCTCCGCGGCGCGTTTCTGCCCCTCAGAGGGGGCGGCAACGAAGATCATATCCGCATCGCCTGTCAGAACGCGCTCATACGCCCCGCCCGTTTTACTGCATTTTAATGGAAACGCGGAATCGTCGACGACCGAGACCCACAGTTCGTCCCCGAACAGCCCCGCGGGATATACGGCGTTCGCGAACGCGGCGTACACGGGGAAGAGCGCCGTCGCGCCGTCGAGCTTCGGCAGATCATCGTTCAGCGCAAACGAGAGGGAGCAGGCGCCGTCCAACCCGGCGAGCGCGTTCCCCGCCGTCCCCGGGAAGTAGCGCGAAAGCGCCGGATCGGCGGCGGAAACCGACGGGTTCCGGTCATACTTGCGCTGCGTCAGAAATACGCCGCCGAGGCCGCAGAGATACGCGGCGGCAAATACGACCGAAAGCGCCGTTTTCAGGCGTTTTTTGTTTTTCGTAAAACACAGAACCGCCAGCGCCGCCGCGCCGGGCAGCAGCGCGAGCTTCGGCAGCAGATCGCCGCCGGGAAAGACGGTCTTTTCCGCCAGCCACTCCGTTGCGAAAAACTGACTGATCCCCCATAGCGCGATCCCGCCCGCAAACAGCAGAATGCCGCCCGCCCGCCGTCTTCCTTTTTTCACACAGACCGCGCCCGCGATCAGCGTCGCGGCGATCGCCAAAGCCGGCAGAATGACATACACAAGAAAGAACATAGTTACGCGCTCCTTTCCCTTTCAATATAACAGTTACGCGCGGCAGAAACAAGCGGATCAAACGAATTTTACGTATTTCTTAACGTAATCTTAATAAAAACGTCCAAAATGGCGGCAGGGGCTTGCCATTTCCGCTTCCGTATGATAAAGTAGAAGCATGAAAGAAAAAATGAATGCGTTTGAAGAATTGAAGCAAAAAAGAAAAAGCCCGGTCAACCTGATCCACGGAACGGACTGGTGGACGGACTGCGACGACGTCGCCGCGCTGCGTCTGCTGCTCAGGGCGCACAGGGCGGGGCTGATACGGCTGCTGGGGATCGGGATCAATTCCGTGATGGAATACTCCGCGCCCTCCGTCTCCGCCTTCTGCGAATACGATGGTCTGAACATCCCCATCGGCGTGGACCGCTCCGCCGTTCGCCCCGGGAACGGCTGCAAATACCAGAAGCTGCTCGCCTCTTACCCGCACCCGATACGCGCCAACGACGAATGCGAAGAGGCGTGGGTCATGTACAGACGGCTGCTTTCACAAGCAGACGGAAAAGCGGATATCGTCGACGTGGGCTTTCCGCAGATCATCATGGAGCTGCTGAAAAGCGGGCCGGACGCGCTCTCTCCCCTCGGCGGCAAAGAGCTTGTACGGGAAAAGGTAAATCGGATCTGGCTGATGGCGGGCAAATGGGACGCGCCGAGCGGAAAGGAATACAACCTTTCCGCCTATCCGCTATGCGCCGAAGCCGGGGCGTACATCTGCGAGAACTGCCCCGTACCCATCACATTTCTGGGACACGAGGTCGGCGAAAACGTGATCTGCGGCGGAAAGACCGCCGCAGACGATCCGCTTCACCTTGCCTTCGCCGCCCACGGCTCCGGCAAAGGCCGCAGCGCCTGGGACCCGCTTACGGCTCTGCTCGCGATCACCGGGGACGAAGCCGCCGCCGGCTACGGTACCGTTACGGGCTTCGCCCGGGTGGATCCCGTCACCGGAGAGAACCGCTTTGCCCCCGACCCGAACGGACCGCACCGCTACGTCGTGCCGAAGCACCCCGATCAGTGGTACGCCGACCGCCTCGACGCCCTGCTGGGCTGAAAACACTATTTTGAGAGTGGAGAGTGGAGGTTTTTGAGTGTGGAGAGTGAAGGTTTTTTGCTTTGAGAGCGGAGGGTTACGGATCGCGGCTTTTTCCTGACAGAAAACGCCGGCGGAACGCGTTTTGGTCGTTCTGTCGGCGTTTTTTATGTGCTACGATCCTGTTTTCAGCCATGAAAGCCGGTATGCCCGGATAAGATCTGCGAAGGGACGAAGCGCGGATGCTGCCAGAGAGCACAACTCCACTCTCCACTCTTAACTCTCAGCTCTCCGCTCCCGGCTCTCACCGGTGCACCATCTTCATGAGTACGCTCGCTTTTCTGGCGAGCCAGACGAACGCGCCTACTACGGCAAACATGCTGAAAATGCTGCCAAGCGCCCCGCCGAGCGCAGCCGCAAGTTTCATGATATACGCCTCCCGTCGCCCGATCCCGGGCGTTTTATACTTCTACTGTACAATAACAGATAAGTATGTCGGCGTTAAAAACGGTTTGTTATCATTGCTTGACGCAAATATGAATTTTTTGTGAATCAGTCAAGGTCCCGCATCCCTTCGGTCAGGCGCAGAAGATCGGGCGGCGGCGGGGCGGTCAGTTCCAGCGCCGCGCCCGTGATCGGGTGCGCGAGTCTGAGCGTATAACAGTGCAGCGCCGCGCGGCCGATCAGATCCGTATGCCCGCCGTACATCGCGTCCCCGGCGAGCGGCGCGCCGAGAGACGCGAAATGGACCCGGATCTGGTGCGTTCTGCCCGTAACGGGCCGCACGGAGAGCAGGGTACGAACGCCGTCTGTTTTCAGCGCCTGCCAGCGGGTGAGCGCCGGGTCGCCGCCCTCCCCCACCCAGCGCAGGGTCTTCATGGGGTCCGGCCGCACGATGGGGCGGTCGATCTCGCCGCTGCCCGTGAACAGCCCCTCCGCTACGGCAAGATACGTTTTCTGATACGCCCCGGTCATCAGCGAGGCGCTGTGCCGGTGCAGGGCGCAGAGCACAATGCCGGAGGTCTGCTTATCGAGCCTGCCGACCGCCCGGAACGCGCCCGCCTTTCCCTTTACGGCGAGGTACGCCGCCGCGGCGTTCGCAAGCGTATCGCCCTGGTGGTTGTGCGTGGGGTGCACGGCAAGGCCGGCCGGCTTGTTGATCACAAGGAGATCGTCGTCCTCATATAAGATCTCCGGCATTTCCCCGGCCGCGTCGACGCCGCTCTCGGGTTCATGCAGCAGCACGGTCACAACGTTCCCGGCGCGTACGGGGTCCACGGTGCGTATCGGTCTGCCGTCAAGCAGCAGCGAACCGGGGTCGTGGCGCAGCTTTGTTACGCTGCGGGCGGACATGTTCAGCGCCCCGCGCAAAAACGCGAGCAGGCGCCGGCCGTCGTATTCCGGCGGCACGGTATAAACCAATCTGCGTTCGATCATAAGACGCTCCCATTCCAAAACTGACGGCGTAAAACGCCTTTTTCGACAAATATCCGTTTTCATTCTTGCGCGGGCGGCTTTTCTGTGCTATGATTCCGATATAACCAGAATGAAAGGCGGACAGATACAACATGAAGCAAACACATTCGCTGCCGCGCGCGGCGTTCCCGGAGGAGGTCGGGGTCTCCTCCGCCGCGGTCGGCGCGTTTCTGGACGACATAGAAAGAAACCTGCCGGGGCTGCACTCCTTTATGGTGCTGCGGCACGGCAAGGTGGCGGCGGAATGCTGGCGGGCCCCCTTTACGGCGGATACGCCGCACGCGATGTATTCCGTGAGCAAAAGCGTGACCTCCGCCGCGCTCGGCATCGCCGTGGGCGAAGGGCTTTTATCGCTGGACGATAAGGTAAAGGACTTTTTTCCGGAGGAATGCCTGCACCGCCGCGACAAAAATCTGGAGCTCTTGACCGTTCGCCACCTGATCGGCATGCAGAGCGGCAAAAACCCCGGTATTCTGACGGACCGCACCAAGGGGCGCTGGATCCGCGACTTTTTCAACGCGCCGTGGGTCGCAAAGCCCGGTACGGCGTACCGCTATATCAGCGAGAACACCTTTATGGTCTGCGCGATATTGACCCGCGTTACGGGCGTGTGCGTGCGCGACTACCTGCAGCCCCGCCTCTTCGACCCGATGGGGATCGAACGCCCGTTCTGGGAGACGGACAATTACGGCGTAGAGGCCGGCGGCTGGGGCCTGTATCTGAAGACAGAAGATCTCGCGAAATTCATGCTTTGCCTGCATCAGGACGGCGTATTTGAGGGAAAGCAGCTCATCCCGGCCGACTACGTAAAGCTCGCCGCCGCGAACCTGACGGACAACAGCACGAACACGCAGCCGGATTTCCGCGCCGGATACGGCCTTGGGTTCTGGCAGAGCCGGGACCTGCCGGGCTTTCGCGCCGACGGCATGTTCTCGCAGTTCGGCGTCGTGTTCAAAGAATACGACGCGATCCTGATCGCGACCGGGGGCGTGCCGCTGGAGCAGGCGGCGCTCGACTGCATCCGCCGCCACTTTCCCGCAGCGTTTACGGCCCCGGCGGAAAAGACCGAAGACGCGTCGCTGCCCGAA
>CADBOC010000147.1 GCA_902796175.1 Oscillospiraceae bacterium
AAGTAAGCATGAAGCTCTACCCCGGCCTGCGCCACGAGATCCACAACGAGCGCAGCAACCGCGAGGTCTACGACGACATCCTTGCGTTCGTTGACAAACAGCTGTAAGACACGCCGAAACGGCGCGGATCCGAAGATCCGCGCCGGTTTTGCTTTTTCAAATCAAAACGCCGAAGCGTTTTGAAGCTTTCGTCTTTCGTCTTTTATAACTTTCTTTACCAGCTTCCGTTCACGGTCAGCCCGTCCACGGTATAGGTCACGTCCGCCGCGGGGGCGGCGTCCATGGCGGCGGTGAATGCCGAGAGCATTTCGGCGTCCGGCAGCGTAACGCTGAACTTCAGGGTCAGGGTATCGGGCAGGTAGAGCGCGGGGCTGATGCGGAAGGCGCTGACCCACCAGGTTTCGGGCATCGATTTGGTAAGGATCACGTCTTCGCCCTTCATGAGCGTGATCCCCATCGGCAGCATCTCATCGTCCGAAGCGCTTTGGAAGAAAGCGCCGGCGTTCCCCGCCTCGCGGGTGTAGAGCCCGAGCTCCGCGCCGTTCGTGATCATGCCGTAATTGCCCTTCCAGATCTGTATCATCCATTCTTTGCCGCCGTAGCTGAAAACGAAACGGCGGGTGAGGTAGTTAAAAAGGGGCGAGGTATAGGAGAACAGGTCGTAGGCGACGGCGAAGCCGTACTGCCGCTGCCAGCAGTTCACGGTGGTGTAGAGCAGCAGGTCGAAAATATCGACGTCGAAGCCCGTGCCCATGACGCCGCTCTCGCCGTTCGGGTGATGCGCATGACCGGAAACGGGATCGATCGTGATGTCGGGGCTGACGGTCTCTGTTTTGCCGTCGTGATAGGTAACGTCCATCAGCACGTCTTTTTCGCCGGGGCAGGAGGCGGAATCCACCGTGTAGATCTTTATATCCTCCGCCGCGCCGAAATAGATGGAAAAGGCGTAAAGGAGCGTCGCGAGCAGCGTATGCCCCTCCGCCCGGGCCGCGTCCGCCTGGGCGAACACGTCCGCCCGGATGGCGGCGGTATCGAGATGGAGCGAATCCGAGAGAAGCACGGCGGGGCCGCCCGAGAACGCCGGCAGATGGCCCAGCAGCGTCTCGATGTCAAGGCCCGTATGCTCCATGATATAGCCGCACAGGCCCGAGAGGGTCTCATCCATTGAAAGAGCGATAAAGCGTTCGGATTCCGCCGACGCGCCCCGGCCCGTCGCGAAACGCCTGAGCGCGTCCACGGGCTTTAAGGCGGCAAGAAAACGGTCTGTCGACATGGAGGGCACGCCGTTTTCCTGAATATAATCCATATATTCCCGAACGGAAGAGAAGGTTTCGGGCGCGTCGTCCTTCGCCCCCGTAAGGCGGCCGACGGCGGTCGGCAGAGACGTAAAGAAGACCGCGAGCGCGGATAAAAGCAGCGACAGGATCTTTTGCAGCATAAGAACACCACTCCCGTAATTTGATCGGTTGGTTTTATTATATAGATTATTCTCCAAAAAAGCAAGTACCGCGAAACAATGCCGTAAAAAAAAGCAGTTTTGCATAAAACATCCCCGCCTCCTGCGCAAAAAGGATGTAATTTGACAATTTTTTAACGACGGCGGAAAATAAGCCTTGCATTCAATAAACATTGTGTTATAATGAAAGCGTGCGAATACACCAAGTTCGAATATAAAAAGGAGCGATTCATCATGCCAAAAGTAACCTGTCCCTGGAACCTGATCACGGATTTCGTCACCGACGCGTTCGTCGGCTACGGCGTTCCCAGAGAGGAAGCCGAAATGTGCACGGACGTGCTGCTCGAATCCGATAAGCGCGGCATCGAGAGCCACGGCTGCAACCGGTTCAAGCCCATCTATCTCGACCGCATCAAGGCCGGCATCCAGCTGCCCACCACGAACTTTGAGATCATCAAAGAGACCGAGACCACCGCGGTGGTCGACGGCCACAACGGCATGGGCCAGGTCATCGGCACCAAGGCCATGCGCATGGCGATCGAAAAGGCGAAAAGGTACGGCATGGGCATGGTGGTAGTGCGCAACTCCTGCCACTACGGCATCGCCGGCTACTATACCTCCATGGCGACCGAGAACGGCTGCATCGGCCTGACCGGCACCAACGCCCGTCCCTCCGTCGCCCCCACCTTCGGCGTGGAAGGCATGTTCGGCACCAACCCCCTGACCCTGGGCGTGCCCACCGACGAGAAATTCGACTTCAACATCGACTGCGCCACCTCCATCACCCAGAACGGCAAGATCGAGTATTACGCCCGCATCGGCGAGGACGTGCATCCCGGCACCGTGATCGACCAGAACGGCAACCCCGTTGAGGGCGACGCCGGCGCCGCGCTCAAGCAGATCCGCGGCGGCACGGCCGCTCTTACCACCCTCGGCGGCATCGGCGAGGCGCTCGGCGGCTACAAGGGCTACGGCTACGCGCTCTTTGTGGAGCTGCTCTCCGCCGTACTGCAGGACGGCGCCTACGGCAAGGATCTGGACGGCAAGGATGAGAACGGCAACATCCGTCCCTATCACCTGGGCCACTTCTTCATCGCGATCGATACGAACCACTTCCTCGGCGAAGAGCTCACCCGCAAAAAGGCCGGCGAGATCATCCGCGCCATCCGCGCCTCCAAAAAAGCCCCCGGCGCCGAGCGCATCTATTCCGCCGGCGAAAAGGAATATGAGATCTGGAAGTCCAGAGAGCCCCACGGCGTGCCGATCAACGAATCCGTTCAGGGCGAGATCAACGCCGTGAGAGACGAGCTGGGCCTTGCCTACACCTTCCCGTGGGAAGAGGGCTACACCCCCTACCCCGAGACGAAGAAGATCACCGCGCACATCGAAAACCTGTAATAAATTCAGAATAGGAGATATCGAACATGGATTACAGAAAAGAATCCCTCAGACTCCACGGCGAGTGGAAGGGCAAAGTGGAAGTCGTCGCCCGCGCGAAGGTAGACAGCAAGGACGCGCTCTCTCTGGCCTATACCCCCGGCGTGGCGGAGCCCTGCCTTGCCATTCAGGCCGATTACAACAAGAGCTGGGAGCTCACCCGCCGCTGGAACATGGTGGCCGTGGTGACCGACGGCACCGCCGTTCTGGGTCTCGGCGACATCGGCCCCGAGGCCGGCATGCCCGTAATGGAGGGCAAATGCGTTCTGTTCAAGGAGTTCGGCGGCGTTGACGCCTTC